>NZ_JBEOVF010000001.1:369253-559321 GCF_040295365.1 Streptomyces sp. NPDC002838
AGCCCAACCCCGCATGCCCGGCGACGTCATGAGCCGTAACCCCGACGGAGCCCAACCCCGCATGCCCCGTCGAGTCCAGCGCGAGCAGCGACAGTACGCCGTCGAGCGTGCCGCCCGCGTCGGCCATCCGCTTCTCCAGCAGCTCCGCCATCCGCCGACGGTCCGCGTCCTGTGGCCCGACCGGCACGCGCACCGTGCGGCCGCCGAGCCGGTCGATCACCCACGTCATGCGCGTGACCAGTTCCTCGTCGACGCCGGCCGGCGGTGTCATCAGCAGCCATGTGCCGGACAGCGAGGGCGGCACCGCGGTCGGCGGGGCCACCACCGGCCGCCACCGCACCCGGTAGCGCCACTGGGCCGGGTCCGACACCGCCGCGGTCGGGGCGGGCTTGTGCGCCCTCGCGGTGGACTCGAGCCAGTAGCGCCTGCGCTGGAAGGCGTACGTGGGTAGTTCGACGTGCGCCGCGCCCCGCCCCTCGTAGAGCGCGCGCCATTCGACGTGCACACCGCGTACGTGCAGTTCGGCCAGCGCCGTCTGCAGGGTCGCCGCCTCGGGGCGTCCGGCCCTCGCCGCCGCCACGAAGGTGGAGCTTGTCGCGTCCTCGGGCAGGCAGCCGGCTCCCATGGCGGACAGCACCGCGTCGGGGCCGAGTTCCAGGTAGGCGGTCACACCCTGCTGGTGCAGGCAACGCATGCCGTCCAGGAACCTGACGGCCTCGCGCACGTGCCGCACCCAGTAGTCGGGCGAGGCGAGTTGCTCGGCCGTGGCCGGCTGCCCGGTGAGGTTGGAGACCACGGGCAGGAGCGGAGGCCGGTAGGTGACGCGCGCGGCGACCTCGCGGAAGGCGTCGAGCATGTCGTCCATGTGCGGGGAGTGGAAGGCGTGGGAGACCGTCAGCCGCTTGGTCCTGCGGCCCCGCTCCCGCCACAGCGCGACCACCTCGGCCACCGCGTCCGCGTCGCCCGCGACGACGGTCGCGGCCGGGCCGTTGACCGTCGCCACGACCACCCGGTCCCCGAACCCGGCCAGGGTCGCCAGCACTTCGTCCTCGGCCGCCTGCACCGCAGCCATCGCGCCGCCCGGCCGGCAGGACTGCATCAGCCGTCCCCGTGCGGCGACCAGCGCGCACGCGTCGTCCAGGGACCACACTCCGGCCAGGTGGGCGGCCGTCAACTCGCCGATCGAGTGCCCGATCAGCACGTCCGGGACCACGCCCCACGACTGGAGGAGACGGAACAGAGCGGTCTCGTACGCGAACAGGGCGGGCTGTGTGTACGCGGTCTCGTTCAGCAGCGCGGCCCCGTCTGGTCCCTCGACGCCCTGGGAGCCCTCGGATCCCTCGGAGCCCTCGGAGCCCTCGGGCGCGAACATCACCTCCCGCAGCGGCCGTTCCAGATGGACGTCCATCCGGGCGCACACCTCGTCCAGGGCCTCGGCGAAGACCGGGTACACGGCGTACAACTCGCGCCCCATGCCGGGGCGTTGGCCGCCCTGCCCGGTGAACAGCGCGGCGAGCCGCCCGTCCACGAGCTCCGGCGGCACGCTGCCGCGCGTCACGCCCGGCGCGGCGCCGCCCTCACCCACCGTCAGCAGGGCACGTACGGCCTCGTCGCGGTCGGCCGTGACGATGACGGCGCGGTGCTCGAAGCGGGTACGGGCCGCCAGGGTGAACCCGGCGTCCGGCAGGTCGACTTCCGGGTGGTCGGACAGGTACGCACCGAGGCGTCCGGCCTGCTCGCGCAGCGCCACCTCGGTCCGCGCGGACACCACGACCGGCAGGGCGGGCTGGGCGGCGACGGGCTCCGCCGGGGCCTCCTCGATGATGGCGTGCGCGTTCGTGCCGCTCACGCCGAAGGCGGACACGGCAGCCCGGCGCGGACGACCGGTGCGCGGCCACGGCACCGGTTCGCGCAGCAGCTCCACGGCGCCCGCGGACCAGTCGACGTGCGGGGAAGCCTCGTTGACGTGCAGGGTGCGCGGGAGCACCTCGTGGCGCATCGCCATCACCATCTTGATCACTCCGGCCGCGCCCGCCGCCGCCTGGGCGTGCCCGATGTTCGACTTCAGCGATCCCAGGCGGAGCGGCCGGCCCTCGGGCCGGTCCTGGCCGTACGTGGCGATCAGCGCGTTCGCCTCGATCGGGTCGCCGAGCGCGGTGCCGGTGCCGTGCGCCTCCACCGCGTCCACGTCGGCCGCGCTCAGCCGGGCCCTGGCCAGTGTCTGCCGGATCAGCCGTTGCTGGGACGGCCCGTTGGGCGCGGTCAGGCCGTTGCTCGCGCCGTCCTGGTTGGTGCCGGTGGCGCGCAGCACCGCCAGCACCCGGCGGCCCGCGCGACGGGCGTCCGAGAGCCGCTCGAGCAGCAGTACGGCCGCGCCCTCGGCCCATCCGGTGCCGTCCGCGTCGGCGGAGAACGCCTTGCAGCGTCCGTCCGGGGCCAGACCGCGCTTGCGGCTGAACTCCAGCAGCATGCCCGGCGTCGACATCACGGTGACGCCTCCGGCCAGCGCGAGGTCGCACTCACCGGTGCGCAGCGCCTGCGCCGCCGCGTGGAGCGCGACCAGCGACGACGAGCACTGCGTGTCGATGGTCAGGGCCGGTCCCTCGAACCCGAAGGTGTAGGAGACACGCCCGGAGACGACGCCCAGGGCGTTGCCGGTGAGCATCTGTCCCTGCGCCTCGTGCGGGGCCTCGTGCCAGGCGGGCCCGTAGTCCTGGAGCGACACGCCGGTGAAGACGCCCGTGCGGCTGCCGCGCAGGGAATGCGGGTCGATGGCCGCCCGCTCCATCGCCTCCCAGGAGATCTCCAGCATCAGCCGCTGCTGCGGGTCCAGTGCGGCCGCCTCGCGCGGGCTGATCCCGAAGAATCCGGGGTCGAACTCGCCCACCCCGTCGAGGAATCCGCCGTGCCGGGTGTACGCGGTGCCGTGCTGCTCCGGATCCGGGTCGTACAGCCCGTCCAGGTCCCAGCCCCGGTCCCCGGGCAAGCCGCCGATCGCGTCCCCGCCCTCGTCGACCAGCCGCCACAGGGCCTCGGGGGAGTCGATTCCGCCGGGCAGGCGGCAGCCGAGGCCGACGATGACCACCGGGTCGTCGGCGGTGCTCCGGGTTTCCGGCGCGGCGGATTCGGGCACGGTCGAGACGCCCAGCAGCGCGGAACGCAGATATTCGACCAGGGCGCGCGGCGTCGGATAATCGAACAGCAGAGTGGCCGGCAGCCGAAGCCCGGTCGCGTCCGACACTCCGTCCCGGAACTGTTGCGCCACGTGCCGGTAGATACCGAGGCGCCGCCACGGAGCCTGTGCCTCGACGGGGAGGCAGGCCGCTTCCGCGTCGGTGACCGCGGATATCTGTTCCTTTACCACTTCCAGCAGCGCGGTGTACTGCACAGCCGGAGAGAGATTGACCAGCCGCTGAAAATCCACCGTCTCACTCTGCACTCGCAACGCCCATCCCAGCACCCAATACTGTCGCCGGTGAATTTCCGGCCGCCCGAGCGATGATAGAGGCTGTGCGATTGCAATGTCCAGTAAAAGACATGTTAATGAGAATCGTATTATTTACCGAGCCCCGCACACACCATATCTGAATCTCGGGCGACATTGTGACGGGCACGTGAAGCGGCCACGTCAGTTTCATATGAGCAGAATAATCACCGTCCAAAAACGCCCCAAACGTGCGTTATGGTGATTGCGCCACTTTCTCCGGCCAGCACTGCTTCCTAAGGGTTCATGATGATGAATCGCATGAGGTTCCCGTTTGCGGATGAGTTGCTGGCGTCGAACGGATGCGCGGGAGTAGTCGGTGTCACCGCCGTGCTTTCAGGAGATCCGCCGCATATCGACGACGTGAGGTCCCGGGTGGTGGAGCGGTGGGGACCGCTGGACCGGATGAGCTGGGTGCGGGCGACCCCCCACAACCAGCCGGCTCGGTTTCACTGGACATGTCCGGGAAGGTTCGACGCCGCGGCCCAGGTCCTGGACTCGGGTGAAAAACTCGAGGACCTGCTGACCTCCCACGTCGACCGTCCACTCGGATACGAACTGCCGCCCTGGCGACTGCTGGTGGTCCGGGACGCCGCCTACGACGGTGACTTCGCCCTGGCGTTGGTGGCACAGCACGCCCTGCTCGACGGCCGGTCGCTGGTCACGCTGTTGAGCCTGCTGATGGACGACGCACCCGACCCCGCTCCAGCCCTGCGTCCCCCTCCTGCCGTACCCGCGGAAGGAGTGGGCTGGAGAGATGTCGGCAGGGAACTGCTCACCTTGTTCGCGCCGGGCCAGGCCATCCCGCTCGGAGCGACGGGTGATCCCCGCCCCTCGGTGGCGACCGTCGCGCTGCCGTCGGAGGTCGTGCGGACCGCCTGCCGACGGCGGATCGACGGGGGCCGCGTCACGCTGAACCACCTGCTGGTGGCCTCGGTGACCGGTGCCCTGTCCGCCCGTTACGGGCCCGCCGGCCGATGGCCGCGGGCTTCCCGTCCCGTCTACGCCATGGTGCCCTGCGATGTGCGCGGCGGTCATGAGGCCGCGGAACTGGGCAACATCGTCGCCGCTCCCCGGTTCCCCCTGCCCCTCGACCTCGACGACCCCCTGGACCGGCTGCGGGCCAGTGGCCGGCTCGTGGCGGACATCCGGCACCGCGGCAGGGCTCAGAGGGCGCTCGGATCGGCGTTCGAGACCGCGCGGCACTTCGCCCCCTGGCTGCCCAGAACCCTCGGCACCCACGGGGTCGACGCGTCCCACGTAGCCGCCGCGATCACCTCGCTGAAGTGGCCGGTCACAGCCAGTTCGTGGAACGGCGGGCCGCTGATCCGGCTCGTGTGTCTCTCCCCCCTGCACCGGCCGGGAAGCGCCGCCTTCAGTCTCGCGGAGGTTGTCGGCACGGTCACCCTCACCGTGGTCTGTCACCTCTCCGCGGGGGAAGCACAACGGCTCGCGGAGGCGATCACTCAGGAAGTGGAGGCGTTGGCCGAGCACGCGGGCTGACGCCCGCTCCCGGAAGTCCACCATGCCCACGATCCGACGGCGGGCCGCCGCCGCCGGACAACAGGAAGGCACGCAAGGACGCATGACAGTTGATCAGCAGCAGGTGCTGGATGCGCTACGCCCCCTGTGCGCCGAGGTGATGAGCGTTTCCCTTGAACGGGTCGTCGCGTCGGCCCGCCTGGTGGCCGACCTCGGGGCCGACAGCCTGGACCTCACCGAACTCGAAGTCGCCATCGAAGCGACGTTCGGCGTGCGGCCCGAGGCTTCCCAGGTCAGGGGCGTGGCCACGGTCGAGGACGTCGTCCACCTCATCATGGGGCTGCGCGCGGGGAGCCAGTCGAGTGTGGTCGTATGAAGGGCGGCCACGTCGCCATCACCGGGCTGGGCGTGCGGAGTGCGGCGGGACACACTCCCCCGGAGTTCTGGCAGACCCTGCTGCGGGCCCGGCCCACCGCACGCCTCCACGCCTTCGACGACGCCCGCTCCGTACAGCACGCGGCCTGCGCGATCATCGACTTCGCCCCTGACGGCTACCTGACGCCGAAGGAGGCACGTCGTACGGACCGGTCGTCACAGATGGCCCTGTGCGCCGCCACCGACGCGATCCGCGACGCGGGCGGGCTGGCCGCCCCGCCCCGCCGACGTGCCGTGGTGACCGGCACCGGATACGGCGGGGTCATCTCCCAGGAAGACGGGCTCGGCAACCCCGGTTCCCTGTACGCGCCGCTCCTGATGCACAACGCCGGCGCCTACTGGATCACCGCCCGGCACAGCATCACGGGTCCCAGTCTGACCGTCTCCACCGCATGCGCCTCCGGCACGCACGCGATCGGCGAAGGCATGCAGCTGATCCGCTCGGGTGCGGCCGACGTCGTCGTGGCGGGCGGACACGACGCCCCGCTCACCGCCACGACCGCCCTGGCCTTCGCCAGAGCGCGCGCGATGGCCGGCGGGTACGACGACCCGTCGACGGCCTCACGCCCCTTCGACGCCGACCGTCTCGGCTTCGTCCTGGGCGAAGGGGCGGCCTTCCTGGTCATGGAACGACTCGACGCCGCGCGCGTCCGCGGCGCACGTGTCTACGCGCTGCTGACCGGGTACGGACGCACCTCCGACGGCTACCACCTGACCGCACCCCATCCCGACGGGGCGGGAGCACGCGCCTGTATCGAGCAGGCGCTCGCCGATGCCGGCACGGCACCCGACAGCGTCGTCCACGTCAACGCCCACGGCACGGGCACCGAGCTGAACGACCTGGCGGAGGCGCGGGCTCTCGCCGCGGTCTTCGGGCCCGGGAGGGTGGCGGTCACCGCGCCCAAGGGGGTTCTCGGTCACGCCCTCGGCGCGGCCGGCGCCCTGGAGGCCGTGGCGACGGTCCTCTCCGTGGCCGAGGGACTCGCACCGCCGACGGCCAACCTGACGAGGCCCGACGCCCGGTGCGAGATCGACGTGGTCACCGGCGAACCGCGCAAACTCGGCGCGGGGCCAGTGATCAGCAACAGCTTCGCCTTCGGCGGCCACAACGCCTGTCTCGTCTTCGCGGAAGCCGGTGCAGATGAGCTATGAGGATGCGGAATGACTGACGCGATGAGACTGCCGGCTGTGGACGAGGGCCACATCCGTACGGGCCGCCCCGGCGTCATCGGGATCGCCGCCGTCTTTTCCGGACGCGGACCCGAGCTCGCCACGATCCGCGCCCGCGTCGTCGAACGCTGGAGCGAACTGCCCCGCGTGAGCTGGACTCTACGACCGCCACCGCGGCGGCCCGGAATCCGCGCGGGTGCCTCGCTGTCGAGCCACCGGTGGGCCGCTGCCACCTCCGCGTTCGATCCCGAGTCCCAGGTCCTCGCAGCCGACGAGAAACTCGAACCGCTGCTGCGCACCGTCATCGAGCAGCCGCTTCCCACGGATCTGCCGCTGTGGCGGATGTGGCTGACCGAGGGCGCCTCCTACGGAGGCGACTTCGCCGTCGTACTGCTGGCTCACCACGGTCTGATGGACGGCCGCTCGCTGGAGACCCTGATGCGACTGCTGATGGACGAGCCTCCGTCCTCGCGCCGCTTTGCCCGCCCCCCACAACCGTCCGCCGTGACGATGAAGGATGCGGGCAGGGAACTGCGTCGCATGCGAGCCGGTGGCCAGGCACTCCCGCTGCCCTCACCTCGCGCCGCCGAGGCCTCGGTCGCGGTGGCGGACCTTCCGGCCCAGGTGATCCGGGCGGCCCGACGCCTCCCGGCCGGTGGGCCGGACGCCACGCTCAACGAGCTGCTCCTGGGATCACTGGCCGGCGCCCTGCGAGCCCGTTACGGACCGGTCGCCAGGTGGCCCGAGGCGCCTGCGCCCCTTCACGCCACGGTTCCGGTGGACCTGCGTTCCGGCGCCGACGCGTACCGCCTGGGCAACATCGTCACCGCTCTGCGCCTGCCGCTGCCGGTCGACGGCGACTCCCCCGCGGACCGCCTGCGCGCCTGCCAGCGGCTGTGTGCCGAGCTGCCCGCCCGCACCGAGGTCCACCGCAAGGTACTGCCCCTGCTCGAAGCCGCGGCACGCCCCGGCCCCTGGGTTCCGGCGCTGCTGGCCCGGCATCTGATGCAGCCCGACGTGACCCCGACGGTATGCACGGCGTTCAAGTGGAGAGACAGGGCCAGCACTCTGCACGGACGCCCGCTGGTCCGCGTCATCCCCCTTCCCCAGCTGCACCGACCGGGCACGGCCAACCTGTGCCTCATGCAGACCGGCGACACCTACACCCTCACCGTGGTCAGCAACCACAGGCCCGGTGAGGCCACGGAGCTCGGCGACGCGGTCGCGCGTGAGCTCGAGCAACTCGCGGCGGGCCAGAAGGGGACGCCTTCTGGCGTATCCGGCGCGCCCACGCAGGACGATACGGATGAAACGTGGTCATGCTGAAGTGAGCCGGCCAGCGCTGTCCCCGTCCGCGCTCTCCCGGTTCGCGCCATCCGGTCCCTCGCTGTTCGGTCCCTCGCTGTTCGGATCGGTCCGCTCCGCCGCGCAGTGGCTGACCGGCGTACCGGCGGCACTGCCGGTGGTCGGGCCCCTGCTGCGACCTCGGGCGCCCCGGCTCTGGCGGACCCCCGGCGGCGTGCAGATCGAGGTCCAGCGCCTGGGACGGCCCGGGACGGCCGGCGCGGCACGCGAGGTGGAGACCACGCTGCGGGGGATGCCGGGGGGGTACCGCGCCGAGGTGAACGGCACGCCGGCCCTCCTCGGTGCGGGGCGCCGCCGGTGTCGCCGCGCGGGCGGGACGGACGGAGGGGCATACCGTGCCGGAAAGGGAAAATTCACCCCCAGGTCACCCTGGTGCCGCCTTCCGGAAGCCGTGAGACCGCACAAAGGAGCGGTACCCAGCACGACGCACACGAAAGGCGGCTGAACATGCCGCACATCCTCGGCACGATCCTGACCCAGGTGGCGGTCGCCCTCCTCGAGGCCGCCCTCATTCGCCTGTCCATCCAGCTCTGGAAGGCGTTCGTCGGCAACGGGCGCCCGGTGGCCGCTCACGCCTGACCCGGCACCGGACACAACCTCTGTCCTTTTTGACGCATTTAAGTGGTTTGTCGCGGCCCAGGGGTGGAAGCGTGGTGAGGGAGGACACATCCACACGCTTCCCAGCACGGGAGGACGGAGATGACTTCCCCGCAGCCCCAGCCAGAACAACCACTGACCCAGGAACAGCGAGCCCAGACCGCTACGGCCCCGACACAGGCGCAGACCACGGTGGCTCCCACACCCGCCCAGGCGCAGCAGGCGCCCGAGGCTCCGGCGGAGCGCCGCGAGGAGGAAGCACAGGGCCTGGAGCCCGGCGCGGTCGGCAAGGTCGTGCACCTGCACACCGCGCACCCCCGGGTCCCGATCCCCTATGTGACCCCGGGCGACTTGTTCAGCGGCGCCGGCAGGGGCACCTCGATGCTCCCCTCGCCCCGCAAGATGGTCTACTACGGGATCCTCGGCGGCATGACCGTGGCCGGAGCCCTGCAGTGGCCGGTCGCGGTCGCCATCGGCGCCGCCACCGAAGTGATCACCCGCGAGCAGGCTGCACGGCAACGCGCCGAGCAGCAGGAGCAGCAGCGCCGGCGACCGGACACCGAGCCTTCCGCCCGGACGGAAACCACCCAGCCCGCGCACACAGCGACGGCATGACCGACGCCTTCGCGTCGTGAACGCCGCTGGGGTCCGGACGCGGTCCAGCGTCCGGACCCCAGCGGCGTTCCCATGCCCGCATCCGAACCGGTTTCCGCCTTTATTACTTGACTCAAGTAATGCTCCCTGCTTGCTTGTCCAGGACAAGCAGGCAACCGCCGAGGGAGTCGAGGAGCACCTATGGTCAGCACCGGTTTGGCGGGGCGCAGCGTCGTCGTCACGGGAGCGGCGTCCGGCATCGGCCGGGCCGCGGCCCTGAAGTTCGCGCGGGAGGGCGCCAAGGTAGTGGTGGCCGACCTGAGCCAGGGGGCGCCGAAGAGACCGTCAAGGAGATGGAGGCCGCCGGGGGCGTCGGCCTCGCGGTCGTCGGCGATCTGAGCGACCAGCAGGTCGTGGACCGGGTCGTCGAGCGTGCCGTGGAGGCGTTCGGCGGCCTGGACGTCCTGGTGAACAACGCCGGGATCATGGACCGTATGTCGGCGCTCGGCGAGGTCGACGACGCCGAGTGGGAGCGGGTCATCCGGATCAACCTGACCGCGCCCTTCCTGCTCACCCGCGCGGCGCTGCCGCACATGCTGGCCGCGGGCCGCGGTTCCATCGTCTTCACCGGCTCCGAGGCGGGCCTGCGCGGCAGCGCGGCGGGCGCGGCCTACACCGCCTCCAAGCACGGCGTCGTCGGCCTGGTCAAGAACCTCGCCGTCATGTACCGCACGCAGGGCATCCGCGCCAACCTCGTCGCCCCCGGGCCGACGGCGACCCCCATCAAGGTCGACACCGACCCCGAGGCCCATGGCCCGGCCGTGATCGGCCGGCTGATCGGAGCCAACATCGGCCGGCTGGGCACCGCGGAGGAGCAGGCCGACGCCATCGTCTTCCTCGCCTCCGACGCCGCCGCCTTCATCAACGGAGCCGTCCTGCCGGTCGACGACGGTTGGGCCGCCGTCTGACGACGGCCCTCCCCCCACGCCCTTCCGGGACGGTCTCAGGCCCGGCTGTTCACCGTGGACCTTGGAACCCCACAGCCGGTTGGGCGGGTTGAGCCGCTCGGTCTGCCAACGGGCGCTGGTGACCTGCCGGTTGCCGGTGTCGTCGAACCGGCTGGGAGATCCGCTGCTCATGCCGGCTGCTCCGACTCCGCCAGGACGTCGTCCATGCCGCCCTCCGCGCGCCAGCGGCGGAGCAGTTCGTGGAAGGCGACCGGCCCGTCGCCGTACGACTCGCTCCGCTCTCTGGGCCTGCCCTCGTTGTTGTAGTAGCCGGGGGTGCACTCGGCCTGGAACTCGTGCAGGTCGGCGGCCTTCGCGCGGATCGTGGCCACCCAGGCTTCCTGGGCCTCGGCGGTCGGTTCGACGTACCGGGCCTGCCGCTTGCGCGCCTCGGCGACGATCTCGGCGACGTGGGTCGCCTGCTCGTCGAGGATGTGCACGTAGTTCACGGCGGAGGCGTTCTGCGGCGGGCCGAGCTGGAAGAGGCCCGGACAGGATCCCCGGCACCCCGGCCTGGAAGCCGGTCGCGAAGATGACGCAGTCGACCTCGCACTCGGTGCCGCCGACCACGACGGCGTCCTCGGTGATCCGCTCCACTCCGTGGGTGTCGGCGGTGCCAGCCCGGCTGCAGCGACTCGACCCACTCCGGGTCCGTGGGACGCTGGCCGCGCACGTCCACCGTGGAGGGCGTTCGCTGGAACACGTACAGGTGCCCGGCGTCACGGCCAAGGTGCGGGACGACCTGGATCGCGGTCGCGCCGGTGCCGATGACGGCCACCTGCTTGTCGGCGAGCTTGCGCAGGCCGCCGTCCGCGTCACCGCCCGTGTAGTCGTAGTCCCAGCGGCTGGTGTGGAACATGTGCCCCTTGAACGTCTCGATGCCGGGGACGGCGGGGAGTTTGGGCATGCTGAGCGTTCCGCTGGAGATCACCACGTAGCGGGCCCGCATCCGGTCACCGCGGTCCGTGCCGACGATCCACTCCGAGTCGGTGTCGTCCCAGCGCAGTTCGCTCACCTGGGTCTGGAAGCAGGCGTCCCGGTAGAGGTCGAAGTGCCGCCCGATCGCCATCGCGTGCTGCCGGATCTCCTCGCCCGGCGCGTACTTCCACTTCGGGACGTGGTTCAGTTCTTCCAGCAGCGGCATATAGACGTACGACTCGATGTCGCAGTGGATGCCCGGGTACCGGTTCCAGTACCAGGTCCCGCCGAAGTCGCCGGCCTGCTCGATCACCCGGATCGGCTCCACGCCCGCCTGCCGCAGCCGCGCCCCGGCGAGCAGCCCGCCGAACCCGCCGCCGATCACCACCGCCTCGACCCGGTCGCGCAACGGCTCCCGAGCGACGAACTCGGTGTACGGGTCGTCGGCGTACGAGCCCGACTCGCCGGTGAGGCGCCGGTACTGCCCGTTGCCGTCGGGGCGGATCCTGCGGTCGCGCTCGGCGCGGTACTTCGCGCGCAGGGCGTCGGGGTCGAAACCCAGGGCAGGCTGACGGCCTGCGGCCGGTTTCCTGACGGAAACCTGACATGACCGAGATCACATCTCCATTCGGCCGAAACCTCGGCAACCTTTACGGACCCCGCGACCACTGATGGGTCGGGAGCTCCCTCCACCGGAGCCTCACACGAACGCGCGTTCTCCCGAACTACGTAAGGGCTCATCCGTGGCGTCCCCTTCTCACCGCCGTCTTCCGCGCAAGCGGGGCACCGTCCTCGTCTCCGCCGCCGTGGCGGCCGTCGCGCTCGTCGTATCCCTGGTCATGGCTCTCCACCCCGACCGCGAGGACGATGACGGGCGGTCAGCGGCCACGTCCGTCGCCGACGCCCGGACGCCCGTGCCTCCCGCGACGCCAGGGCGGAAACCGTCCACGGCGCCCCCGACCGCGACCGCCGGTGCGACGACCCCGGCGGCTACCGCGACCACCGCTGCGGCTACCGCGACCGCCGCGGCGACGCGGCCATCGGCTAAGACCACCCCCCAGCCGGCCTCCGCCGTGGCACCGTTGGCGGGACGGATTCGGCCCGACGTCACCTACCGAGGAGTCGCCACCGTCTACGACGCCGGGACCGGCGACGGCGCCTGCTCGTACGGCCCGAGCGACGACCTCATGATCGCGGCGATGAACCACGCCGACTACGAGTCGTCCAAGGCGTGCGGGGCGTATGTGCTCGTTCGTGCGGCCACCGGGGCCTCCGTCACGGTCCGGATCACCAACGAATGCCCACTGCCCTGCGCACCCGGGCAACTCGACCTCAGCGCACAGGCCTTCGCCGAACTCGCCGACCCGTCGCGCGGCCGGATCCCGATCACGTGGACCCTGCTGAGCCCCGGCACGCCCGACACGGTCTCGATCCGGTACAAGACCGGGTCCAGCCGCTGGTGGTGCGGCATCCAGGTGATCGGCCACCGGAACCCGATGGCGCGGCTGGAGGTGCGCACCAGCGGCGGCTGGACCCGGCTGCCCCGTACCGAATACAACTACTTCCTCTCCGACCAGGGCAGCGGGTGTGGCGGCGCGATCAGGATCACCGACATCTACGGAGAACAACTGACCGTCGACGGGATCGCGCTGCGGCCGAACGTCGTACAGCCGACCCGCGTGCAATTCGCCGAACGCTGACCCCGCCGCAGGGCCCCACCGCTGCCCTCACCGATGGTCAGTGCGGTCGGCGCAGTCCCGCGATGAGGAGTTCGACCAGTCGACGTGCGTCGTAGCGGGGATCGCTGTCCGCGCCGATGCAGAGGTTCCCGACGCCGCGCATGAGCTCGTAGGCCTCCAGGTCGGAGCGGATCTCGCCGGCGGCGGCCGCGGCTTCGAGCAGTTGGGCGCACACGGGCACGAGCCGGTCGAGGAAGTAGGCGTGCAGCGTCTCGAAGCCGGCGTCGTCGGAGTGCAGCACGGCGGCGAGTCCGTGCTTGGTGACCAGGAAATCGACGAAGAGGTCGATCCATTGCCCCAGTGCGGCGTGCGGAGTCGCGCTGGTCGCCAGCAGGGCCGGCCCGGCCTCGGCGCAGGCGTCGACCTGGTGCCGGTAGACGGCGATGATGAGATCCGCTCGCGTCGGGAAGTGGCGGTAGATCGTGCCCAGCCCGACCCCGGCCTTGGCCGCGATGTCGCGTACCGGCGCTTCCACGCCTGACGTGACGAAGACCGCGGCGGCCGCGTCGAGCAGGGTCTCCTTGTTGCGCCGGGCGTCCGCCCGCTTGGACTGGGCCGCGCGCCCCGCGCCCTTGTCGCTGTCGTTCACCGCGCCGCTCCCTCCGCTATCGAGCTTGCCAAAACGGAACAGCGTTCCATATCGTTCCGGAACGAGGTTCCGTTTGCTCATGATGTCAGAGCAGGAGCCGACAACCAAGCCACGCGTTGCCACCACGCTTCATCCGCAATGGAGGAACACGGTCATGCAGTACCGCACCTTGGGCCGCACCGGTGTACAGGTCAGCTCCCTCGCGCTCGGCGCGATGAACTTCGGCGAGATCGGGCGCACCACCCAGGACGAGGCCACCGCCATCGTCGACGCCGCCCTCGATGCCGGGATCAACCTCATCGACACCGCCGACATGTACAGCGGCGGCGAGTCGGAGGAGATGGTCGGCAAAGCCATCGCCGGCCGCCGCGACGACATCGTGCTGGCCACGAAGGCGGGCATGCCCATGGGCGAGGAGCGCAACCATCGGGGCAGTTCGCGCCGCTGGCTGGTCACCGAGCTGGACAACAGCCTGCGCCGTCTCGGTGTCGACCACGTCGATCTCTACCAGATCCACCGGTGGGACCCGAGCACCAGCGACGAGGAGACACTGTCGGCTCTGACCGACCTGCAGCGCGCGGGAAAGATCCGCTACTTCGGCTCCTCGACCTTCCCGGCCTACCGCATCGTGCAGGCCCAATGGGCCGCCCGCGAGCATCACCTGAGCCGTTACGTCACCGAACAGCCCAGCTACTCCATCCTGCAGCGCGGGATCGAGACCGACGTCCTGCCCGTGACCGAGCAGTACGGGCTCGGTGTGCTGGTGTGGAGCCCGCTGGCCTCGGGCTGGCTGTCGGGCGCGATCCGTGAGGGCCGGGAGACAACCACCAGCCGCTCCACGTTCATGCCGGAACGCTTCGACACCGCCATCCCCCACAACCGGGCCAGGCTCGACGCCGTCGAGCAGCTGGCCAAGGTCGCCGACGAGGCCGGCCTGACCATGATCCAGCTCGCGCTCGGTTTCGTGACCGCGCATCCCGCCGTGACCAGCGCGCTCATCGGCCCCCGCACGCTCGACCACCTGCACGCGCAGCTCGCCGCCGCCGACACCGTGCTCTCCGCCGACGTGCTCGACGCGATCGACGCGATCGTCGCTCCCGGCACCGACCTGGCCGCGCACGAGAAGTACGACACTCCGCCCGCGCTGCTCGATTCGTCACTGCGGCGCCGCTGATCGGCCGGGGGACAGCGTCCACATCCCGGGTCGGGTCAGGGCCCTTGTGATGGATCTCCGCAGGAGAAGGAGCGGCGTTCGGGGCGAGCGTGCGCACCGCCAACCCCGCCGACCACACTCGGCTGCGGGCACTCCTGCGACGGCTGACCACGGTCGACGGCGGGCCCGGAGCCCTCGTCGAAGTACGGGACCGGCGCGGCAGCGTGGTGCTGACCAGCGGCGTCGCGGACGTGAAGAGCCACGCGCCGGTGCGCCGCGACAGCAGGTTCGGGATCGGCAGCATGACCAAACCGTTCGTGGCGACGGTCATGCTGCGCCCGGCCCAGCTCCGGGAGATGACGAAGACCCGGCCGACCGGCAACCCGGACGGCCGGGCGTACGGCCTCGGCCTGGAGAGCAGGCCGCTGCCCTGCGGCGGCCTCTACTGGGGGCACACCGGCGACATCTTCGGGTACGAGACGGCGGGCGGCGCCACGTGTCGACGGCGGGCAGGCGACGGTCATGGTGAACCTCGGTCCGGGTGGTTCGGACGCCCAGAGCGACGACATGAAGGCCGCCGTCCAGACGGCGGCTCTGCGAGGGCCGGCCATCGACCTCTCCGTAGCGCGCGTGGCGCCGACCCGCTCGGCGGCTCCACGTGTGCGTCGGCCCTTACCTGCCGCGTGAGGTCAGGCGTTTCACCTCCTGGGCGGCTTCGTGTGCTGCCTGCTCGGCCCGGGCCAGGGCATCGGCGGCCGTATGACGGCGTTCCTCGGCTTCCCGCTGTTCTTGGTCGGCGCGCTGGAGCGCCTCGCGGGCCTGCCGCAGCTGCTGCTCGGCCGCGGACACCTGCTGACGGGCCCGGCCGTAGTCCTCCCGTGCCCGTTGCAGCGACGCGTCAGCCTCTGCTTGTTCGGCGCGCCGGTCGCGGAGGCGCTGCTGGGCGGCCTTGGCTGCGCCGCGGGCCTGATCGAGCTGCTGCTGCCTCCGGCGGCGCCGCTCGGCGAGTTCGTCCTTCGTCTGTGCCCGCGACGCGGGCGAAGCGGCCGGCCTGGGCGGCTTGCGCGGTGGGCCGGCCGTCTCGGCGGTGCTGGACGCGAAGGATGACGGCGGAGTGAGGGCGCTCTCCAGGCGGCCGGTGGCCCAGCGGTCCGCCGCGTCCTGATCGGCGAGCACGGCGCGCAGCGTGGACTCGACGTCCTGCTGCGCCGTGTCCGACAGCCGATGCCCGGCCTCACGAGCGAGCTGGGCAGCCTGCCGGGACAGGCCGGAGACAATACGTCGGCGCTGCTCGGACAGCTCTTTGATCCCGCCGGGGTCCAGGGTTCGGTAGGCCTCGCGCAGCTCCCGGCCCAGCCGCAGGAACTGCTCGCTCTCACCCGGTCGCGAGCGCAGCAGCAGGTTCGCCGCCCAGGCCGCGAGCGTGGGACGGCGGGCGGCATGGATCCGGCGCGCGTCCTCGGCACGGCCGGCCGCCCTGGCTTCGGCGGCCAGCTCCTCACGACGGGAGACGAAGCCGGGCGGCGGCGTGGCGTAGAGCTCGTCGAGAACCGCGTCCACGTCGTGCCCTGTGCCGCCCCGCCCACCCTTGCGCTGCATGATCCTCAGACTCCACCGAGGTGGTATATATGGGCTGAATTACGTGATCAAGCCATTACCAGAAGCTACACGAGAATGCACCGAATATCGGTCTGATTCGATAAGCGTTCGGATAAAAGGAGCAGTCGGGGTTGGACAAGCGGTATGAGGCCTACTGCCTGACCGACAAGTACTTCTACGACATGCCGGATCGTCTCCCCGCGGACGCGGTCTTCGCTGCCGTTCGGCGCCCCGTTCCCGCTGGGTGGCAGGCCCACCGCAGAGGGGACTGGTTCCAGCTCGCTCCGGGTGGCGGCGTCCGCCCCCTCCAGGGGTGGAAGGTCCATGTCTCGGCCACCGTCCACGATGCCGAGAAGACCGCAGGCGATCTATGGGACTACTGCGTCCCGAGGAGCGTTCCGTTCAAGCTCGTACGCGGCCCGCGGCTGCTGCACCTGCGTAACAGCAAGTACGCCGCCCGCGACGGCAGCGGGAAGTTCGCGACCGTGTACCCGGCGGACGAAGAACAGCTGCACAGCGTGCTCACCGGGTTGCACGCGATCCTCGGGGGCCGCCCGGGCCCGTACATTCTCACTGATCTGCGATGGCACGAGGGGCCGTTGTACGTGCGGTACGGCGCCTTCGCGCAGCGCTCCTGCGTCAACGAGCACGGCATGCTCGTCACCGCGATCGAGGACCTCGAGGGGCGGCTCGTACCCGATGACCGCAGGCCGGTGTTCCAGGTACCGGCCTGGGTGACGCTCCCGCCCTTCCTGAAGCCGCACCTGGCCGCGCGCAACGCCACGGCACTCGGCGAATTGCCGTACCGCATCGACAAGGCCCTGCATTTCTCCAACGGCGGAGGGGTGTATCGCGGCACGGACACGCGCGACGGACGGCAGGTGGTGCTCAAGGAGGCGCGAGCGCACGCGGGGCTCGCCTCCGACGGCGCCGACGCGGTCGCCCGGCTGGAGCGGGAGCGGGCAGCGCTGGAACGGCTCTCCGGGCTCGGCATCGCCCCCGAGGTGCGCGACTGGTTCGGTCTCGGCGATCACCGCTTCCTGGTCATGGACTTCCTCGAGGGCCGCACCCTCAACTCGTTCTTCGCCGAACGTCTTCCCCTGCTCGCCGCCGACCCCGCGCCCTCGGCCGTCGCCGACCACACGGCCTGGGCGCTACGGATCCACCGGGCTGTGGAGGAGGCGGTCGAGGCCGTCCACAGCCGGGGGCTGGTCTTCAACGACCTGCACATGTTCAACATCATGGTCGCCCCGGACGAGCGATCGGTGTCCCTCATCGACTTCGAGGCCGCCGCCTCGGCATCGGAGCACGGCGGCCAGGTCGTCGCACACCCCGGCTATGTCGCACCGCCCGACCGTACCGGCACCGACGTGGACCGGTACGCGCTGGCCTGTCTCCGCCTCGCCCTGTTCCTGCCCCTGACCACGCTGCTGGCCATCGACCGGAACAAGGCGGCGCACCTCGCGCAGGTCGTCACCGAGCACTTCCCCGAGGTGCCGCGGCAGTTCCTCGACACGGCGGTCGCCGAGATCACCCGTACCGCCGGCCGGCCTTCTTCACCTTCCTCCTCCCGGCTGCCCGAGCCGGGCGACTGGCCCCGCGGGCGGGACTCGATGGTGCGCGCCATCCTCGCCGGCGCCGACCCGGACCGCGACGACCGGCTCTTTCCGGGGGACGTGGCCCAGTTCGCCGAGGGCGGCGGACTCGGCCTGGCACACGGTGCGGCCGGAGTGCTCTACGCCCTGGCCGAGGCCGGGGCGGAGCGGTACGAGACAGGCGAGCTGTGGCTGCTCGACCACACCGACCCGGTTCCGTCCGGGACCCCGCTCGGCCTCTACGACGGTATGGCAGGCATCGCCCTCGCCCTGGACCGCCTGGGGCACAGGGAGCGGTGCCTCGACCTCACCGAACGCCTCCTCGGCGAGAACTGGCAACGGCTCCCCTCCGACCTGCACGCCGGCCTGGCAGGGATCGGCCTTCTCCTCGACCACCTGGCCCGCACCACGGGCGAAGGGCACTTCCACGAACGGGCCGACGAAGCCGCCCGGATCATCGCCGACCGCCTCACCGAAGCACCCGCGCGCCACCGTGCCGGACTGATGCATGGCGATACCGGGTCCGCACTCCTCTTCCTGCGCCTGTACGAGCGCACGGGCGCCCCCACCCTGCTCGAACTCGCCGGCGCCGCCCTGCGCTCGGACCTCGCGCGCTGCGTCCGTACACGCCAGGGCTCACTGGAGGTAAATGAAGGCCGGCGCACCATGCCGTATCTCGGGGCGGGAAGCATCGGTATCGGCGCCGTCCTGGACGACTACCTCGCCCACACGACCGAGCCAGAAGCCGACGCGCTGGCCGAGGCCCGCTCCGGCATCCTCACCGCCGCCCAGCCGCGCTTCTGCGTCCAACCAGGCCTCCTACGGGGCCGGGCCGGCATGATCTGGTACCTCGGCCGCACCACCGCTCCCGGCGTCACGCCCGAGACACTGCGCGCCCAGGTGGCCGCCCTCGACTGGTACGGCATGGACTACCAGGGCGGACTTGCCTTTCCGGGGGAGCAGATGATGCGGCTCTCCATGGACCTCGCCACCGGAACGGCCGGCTGCCTGCTCGCCCTGTCCACCGCCTGCGGTGAACGCCCGGCCCAGCTGCCCTTCCTACCGCCCCTGCCGGCGACCCGAAGCCGGCTCCACACCCCCGTGGAGCCCTGACTGCACCCCGCGACTCGCGAGTGTGCAGGTGTCCACAACCACAAGGAAGGAAACCAACATGGTCCTGCTCGACCTTCAGGGTCTGGAACCCGAACAGCACACCGACGAAGACCCCGGCGCCATCCCGAACAGCATCGCCAGCGTCGTCCTCTGCAACAGCGCCGCCAGCATCGCTTTGTGCCTGTGACACCACGACAGGCGCACCGACACACGCCCGGTTCCTGATGATCGTTCCGGGCGAGCCCACTTCGCGGAGGGCCCGCCCGGGTCGGCAGAGGTCGCCCGCTCATTCGCAGGTGATCTCGTCACGCGGGACGTAGCGGGTGCGGAACGGCTCCCGCTTCACTTCGCGACCGTCGTTGTAGAAGACCCGCTCGACGGTGACGTCGAAGCCCTCGAGCGGGGTCTGCGGCACGCATTCCTTGTCGGTGCTCACCTTCTGCGCCGGCTCCTTCACCTCGGTGCGCGGACCCTTGACCGACCTGATCTCGTCGTACTTCTTGGTGCCGAGGAAGGTGACGGTCACGGAAGTGTCGGTGGACTCGGCCTGGATGTAGATGGCGTTCCCGGAGTCGTTGGTGAACCTGAGATCCAGGCTGCCCCAGGCGACCGTCGCCTCACGGCCCTCCGGGTAGCGCTCGATGTAGAAGGAGTGGGCCCCGTACTCCACGGGCTTGACCCCGGCGAAGTACATCGCGTTGAACACGGTCGTGGCCACGGCGGAGACACCACCGCCGGACGCCTTGGTGAACTGGTCGTTGAGGATGATGATGCCCTCGCCGAAGCCGTTGGCCTCGGTCCGCTCCCCGACGGTCCGGTTGAAGCTCCAGGTCTTGTTCGGCATGACGACGGAGCCGTTGATGAGTTCCACGGCCCGGCCGACGTTCTTCGTGCGGTACGGAGCCGGTTCGAAGTTGACGGTGAAGGAGGACATCTTCTCCGTCAGCCCCAGCCGCGCGGCGTTCTCGCGGGTCACCTCCGGCTGGGTCTTGCGCGTGGCCACTTCGCCGGTGCGGTCGGTGCCCGACTTGGTGAGCAGCGGCAGCACGGCCTTGCTCAGCGCCTTGTCGGTGACCTCCTGGCCGATTCTGCCGTCGGCGGCCACCTCGACCTTGTCACCGTCGAGCCGCAGCCTGGCGTTTTCGGCCTCGCCGGCGACGTCGGCCAGGGGGCGGGCCACCTCGGGGGCGGCGAGCAGGCCCTTGCCGTCGAGCTTCGGTATCAGTCTGCCGGTGTCGTCCGGCCGCATCGTGAGGTAGTCGCTCAGGACGCTCTGGTCGATCGTGAACCGCTGGCCGCCCGCGGTGAGCGTGACGGGCGCCGACACGGCCGGTCGCGCGAACTCGCGCACCGCGCGCCGTACCTCTTCCGCCGTGACCTTCGGCTTGGTCTCGCGGGCGGGCAGGGCCGTGACCGAGTCCGCCTCGCCGCGCAGGAAGGAGGTGCGCAGGGCGCCGATCGCGGCGTTCACGTCCAGCGCGTGCCCGCTGCGCGGAGCGACCTGCTCGACATGGCCGTCGGTGAAGGTGACCGCGCCGTCGCGGACCTTCTGATCAAGTGTCTTCGACAGCTTCCCGAGAGCGGCGCGGGTCTTGTCCTCGTCGACGCGTACGACCGGCTCGATGTCACCGCCCGAGCGGAAGAGCCCGCCGATCGCGCTGAACGGATCGGCTCCGGTGCGTGCCGCCCGGTCGACGGTCTGCCGGGCGTCGAAGGTGAGCCCGGCCCGCTGCGGATCGACCGCTCCCCTGCGGTCGCCGACCTCCACGGCCAGATCCCGTGAGCCGGACGCCGCCAGGTGCTTCTCCAGCTTCCGGGTGGCCTCCGCACGGCTCAGGCCCCCGATGTCCACACCGCGCACGGTCGTACCCGCGTCGATCTCACCGCCCGTGAGCAGCAGACCGGCGAGATACAGACCGCCGACGCCGACGGTCAGCGCACCGCCGACCAGGGCGAGGGGCGGGACGGAGGCAATGCGGGAGCGCATGAGTCTCCAGGGTGATCGAAAGGATGGTGCACCCGATGACGCGACACTGTGCGCGGGGCAAGCACACCAAGCTACCCATAACCGGCAGTAAAGGCGTATGTCCCACGTCACGCCAGACCCTCCAGGCAGCCACGAAGAGCAGCCGCCCCTGTGCCGACGGCGGACGTCCTGCGCCGCACTCCGTTCAGTGCTCCTGTTGCGCCGTTTCTCGCGCATTACGCCCGGGGATTCTTCAGGCACCGCCCATCCAAAACTTGAATGAAACGAGGGTATTCATGCCCTACATTCGGCAGCGACTGACCATCTTCACCATTTCCGCCGTGGCGGTCGTCACCGCCGGCCTCGTCGGCAGCAGCCCGGCCTCGGCCCTCGACGTAAAAACCAGATTCTGCACAAACGGAAGCGCGAACGTCGAGGTCGGCGGGACCCAAGTCCAGGTCGCACGTGGCGCGCAAGACGACTGCGTCAGGTTCGGCGTCACGCTTTGACGTGAGTGGTCCGGCTGGTGATGTGCCGGGCGCCCGGGGAGGCGAGGAAGTATGCCGTATCGGCTATGTCCTCGACCGTGCCCGGGCGCTTGTGTGACTGCGCCGTACGAGCCGCCGCCGCGCTCGGCTCCGATCGAGCCGATGCTGATGATGGAACTGCCCGGTGACCGACGTTCGACGACGCACGATCCCCGTCGAGAGTTGAGCGAGTTCTTCACAACGCCCCGCACGTTCGTGCCACTCCGGTGCGCATTCGTGATCTGTCAAAGACGCATCAAGAACAGGTAAGGTGCCGCTTGGTGCGCCGGGAAGCCTGGTCGGCAAATAGGGGACATCTCTCTTCCGATCGGGGCGTGCTCCATGGTGCTCGTGGTGGTCTTCGGAGTCGCTCTTCTGGTGGCGGTGCTGCTGTCGGGCCTGGCGGCGCGCACCGTGCTCTCCACCTCCTTCCTCTTCCTGGTCGGCGGCGCACTCGTCAGCGACGGCTTCCTCGGCCTGATCCACATCACGCCGGAGAGCGAGATAGTGTCCGCGACGGCCGACCTCGCGCTCTTCGCGGTGCTGTTCACCGACGGTATGCACGTCTCGCTGGCCAAGCTGCGAGCCAACTGGAAGAACCCGGCACGGGCCCTGGGCCTGGGTATGCCACTCGCGTTCGTCTTCATGGCCCTGATCACTCACTTCCTGGTGGGTCTGGACTGGACGACGTCGTTCCTGGTCGGCGCGGTGCTCGCACCGACCGACCCGGTGTTCGCCTCGGCGATCGTGGGGCGGACCGAAGTCCCGGCGAAGCTGCGGCAGTTGCTCAACGTGGAGAGCGGCATCAACGACGGTCTCGCGCTTCCCGTGGTCCTCGTACTGATCGCTGCCGCCGGTCCGACCGCGGACAGCGCGGATGCCTCCGGCACGACGATCGCCGCCGAGCTGCTGCTCGGCCTGGCCTTCGGTATCGCGCTGCCCCTGCTCGTCAGCGGTCTCGCACACTTCCGGCTGCTGGGCGCCGAGCCGAAGCTGCAGCCGCTGCTGCCGCTGGCCACCGGCGTCATCCTCTACGCCGTCTGCCATCTGACCCACGCCAACCCGTACCTGGCGGCGTTCTCTGCGGGCGCGGCCCTGGCGCACGTGTCGCAGGAGGCGAAGGAGTCCTTCGAACCGCTCGGCGAAGCACTGGCGGAACTGGCGAAGTTCGCGGCGCTGCTGGTGTTCGGCGCGCTGCTGACGCCACAGCTGTTCGGTGACCTGTCCTTCGGCGGTTACGTCGCCGTGATCCTCGCGATCGTGCTGATCCGGCCGGCATCGCTGTTGCTGTCGCTGATCGGCACGAGCCTGACCCGCAAGGAGAAGCTGGTGGCTGCCTGGTTCGGCCCGAAGGGCTTCGCGTCGGTGGTCTACGGGCTGCTCGTGCTGCAGGCCGGGATACCGCAGGGCGAGGAGGCGTTCACGCTCATCGCCGTGTGCATCGCCTTTTCGATCATCGCGCACAGCTCCACCGACGTGCCGATCGCCCGCCTCTTCCACGTCGACGACCTCGCCGGTGTACCCGGCGGCGCCCGAGCACCCCGTACCGCCAAGGAGGCCGACCATGTCGGCACATGAACTCGCCGAGCCCTACCCGTATGTGTCCACCGACGACGCCGCCACCGACGCGGCCCTGCTGCTGGCCGAGCACAAGCTGCCCGCGCTGCTGGTCGTCGACCCCGACGAGCAGCCGTACGCCATCGTGCCCGGCTCGCAGCTCGTCGGGCAGCTCGTGCCCGAGTTCGCCCTGGCAGACCCGCACCTCGCCGCCTCGATGGACGACCGGGACCTCGACGAGGTGCCGGACGAGCTCGCCGGGCTCACGGTCGCAGAGTGGCTCCCTCCCCGCAGCTTCCGGCCGCCGACGGTCGGCCCCGACGCAAGCGTCATGCACATGGCGGCCCTGATGGCGCGCACCCACACCCCGCTGGTCGCCGTCGTCGAACGCGTCGGCGACCGTAGCCAGTTGGCGGGCGCAGTAACGGCCGCCCGCCTGATGCAGCGACTCGTCGGAGGATCGTGAACGACGCCGGCGTCGTCGTGCTCGGCATCGCCGAACGCAGCCGCCGGCCCATCTCCTTCCGGCAGTTCACCAAGTACGGCCTCGTTGTAGGCCACTTCCGGTCATCCAGCAGTCAGACGTCGCTGTCAGGCCAGCCCAGGAGCCTTGCGCCGATCACCGCGGTCTGCAGGGTGTAGCGGTGGTCGGAGTCGGCTGGATTGGCGCCGGTGAGCTTGTGGATGCGCTCCAGGCGGTAGGTGAAGGCGCGCACGCTCAGATTGAGGCGGCGGGCCGCCTCGGCCGCGACGCACCCGGAGTCGAAGTACGCGCTCAGCGTTTCGACGAGGGGTTGGGCACCACCGCGCGCACTCTGCAACGGACCCAGAGTGTTGCGCACGAGGTCGGCCATGGCCTGCCGGTCGCGGGTCAGGACCGGATAGACGAGGAGGTCGGCGGCGCGCAGCACCGGCTCGCGGAGGTGCAGTCGGCCGGCCAGGTCGAGGGCGTTGAGGGCTTCCTCGTAGGAGTGAACGACGCCTCCGGCACCCGGGTGGGGGCGTCCGATGGCGGCCTGGCCGCCGTCGGTGGCCGCGTGCGCCTGTTTGGCGAAGAACGCCAGCACGTCCTCCTGGTCACCGGGTGCGACGCAGACCAGTCGCCCGTCCTTCGTGGTGAGCAGGATGCGCCGCTCGCCGAACCGGCCGACCAGGGCCCTCTCCACCTGCCGGGTGGCCGGGTGGAGGTCCTCGACCGGCTTGCTGCCCTGGGCGACGGCGACCGCGTGCGCGCGGGACAGGAGCAGCCCGAAGCGCTCCGCGCGCTCGGCCAGGCGGCCGAGGTCGCTGCGGCCGTACAGCAGGTCGTCGATGAACTCCCGCCGGACTGCCTCTTCCTGCCGTACGGCGAGCCGCTGCGCCCGTTCGTGTCCCTCGGCGAAGGCGTCGATCGCCTGCTGGACGGCGGCGAGCAGGTGATCTCCGTCCGCAGACGAGAGGACGGGCAGGCTCTCGCGGGTCGCGGACAGGTGCCGGCTGACGAGGGCCCGCAGCCCGAGACCGGCCTCGGCGGCGCGCTCCCCCCGAGCCCGAAGAGACTCCAACTCGTCCCGAGTGAGGCGGCGACCGGTCTCGCACACCTCGGCCAGCATCTGGGCGTACCCCTCCAGATACTCGTCAGGTATCGCCCGTCCCGTCACCCGTCCCCCTCTGCACTTGACGCCTTGCCGGCGTCTTCCTGACGCACGCCGGACAAGAGTGGCAGACACCGGGGCGGTGAGAGAGCCCGGCACCCCGCGCCGGTGGCCGGTGGTCGGTGGCCGGTGGCCAGTGGCCGGTGGCCAGTGGCCGATCTAACATGGCGATCTTTGGTCTTGTCTTGACGCGATCCATACGGCATCTTTGCTCGCGGAGTGCCGGGAAGCCTGGTCGGCAGCTCGGTCCGTCGTGGGCCGAGCTTTTCAGCATGCTGTCGACCGAAGTGGGAGCCGATGTTCCAGCGCGTCGCCAAAGAGATCCTTTCCGGCCTGACTGTGGCGATAGTGGCCCTGCCACTCGCGATCGCCTTCGGCATCACCGCGACCGGCACCTCCGAAGGCGCGCTCGTCGGACTCTACGGCGCGATCTTCGCCGGATTCTTCGCGTCGCTGTTCGGCGGTACGCCCGCCCAAGTGACCGGCCCCACGGGCCCCATCACCGTCGTCGCCACCGGAGTCATCGCCGCGCACGGACTCGAGGGCGCGTTCCTCGCGTTCATCATGGCCGGCGCGTTCCAGATCCTGTTCGGACTGTGCAGGCTCGGATCGCTCATCCGCTACATACCCCACCCAGTGGTGTCGGGTTTCATGGGCGGGATCGCACTGATCATCATCCTGGGCGAACTGGACCAGGTGCAGAGAAGTTTCCTGGTGGCAGCAGGAACGATCGTGCTCATGCTCGTGTCCACACGAGTGATCAAGTCGATTCCGGCGAGCCTGATCGCGCTCGTGATCATGACCGTGATCCTGCGGCTCGCGGACTCGGTGCTGCAGGACGTGCGCGTCGGACCGGTCTCTCTCAACGCGGGGATCGACTACATCGGCCGGATCCCGGAGTCGATTCCCTCGATCACCATTCCCGAGTTCAGCGGCTCGCTGATCCTCACTCTCCTCCTGCCCGCGCTCAGCATCGCGCTGCTGGGCTCGATCGATTCGCTGCTGACCTCGGTCGTCATGGACAACATCACCGGCAACCGGCATCACAGCAACAAGGAACTGATCGGCCAGGGACTCGGCAACGCCGCCAGCGGACTGTTCGGCGGCCTGGCCAGCGCCGGCGCGACCGTCAGGTCCGTGGTCAATGTCAAAAGCGGCGGCCGCACCGCGCTGTCCGCGGCCACGCACAGCGTCATCCTCCTCGTCCTCGTGGTCGGCCTCGGGGCTGTCGTGCAGTACATCCCACTCGCGGTGCTGTCGGGGATCCTGATTCTCACCGCCTTCGGCATGTTCGACTGGGAGAGCCTGCGCAAAGCGCATGTCTCTCCCAGAGGTGACGTCGCCGTGATGTTCGCAACGATGATCGTCACCGTCCTCTTCGACCTGACCGTGGCGGTCGCCGTCGGCGTCGCCCTGGCGCTCATCGTCCACGCCGTACACTCGCGCCGGCGCAAAGCCTCGATCGTCCAGGACGACACCGACACCTACCACATCGAGGGACCGCTGTCGTTCCTGTCCGTCGACCGTGTCTTCTCCACACTGCGCAACGACCTGCCGGGCCTGTCGCTGAACCTGAAGAACGTGACCTACATCGACATGTCCGGGGCGAAGGCGTTGCTGACCTTCATCGACCACTCGCGCAAGTCCGGCGTCGAACTCGGCATCAAGGACCTGCCGCCGCATGTCGAGAGCAGACTGATCGCACTCGCGAACGAGGAACAACGGGAAAAGCTCGACACCATCGTCGAAAACCGCCTGGCCCCCGAACCCACCACCTGACCACCGCCGCGGCCCAGAAGTGATCCTGCCCGCCGTGCTCGACATCGCACCGGTTCCGGTGCGATGGCTGCCGTGGGGTTGGCGCTGGTGATGGCCGTCTTCGTGGCATGGGGCCGCTTCGGCCCCGAGTCCTTCACCGGCTGACCGTTCAGGTCAGGAGCACCCCGGTCGGCGCCAAACTCGCCAATGCGCCTGGTGGCCTCACGGTCCCGTGGCGCGCGGCCGGGTCCGCGGGTGGACTCCCAGGAGTTCGGCAAGGCCCTGGCGGGTGGCGGCGAGGACCACGCGATCCTGCGGGCGCAGGACGTAGCCGGGGTGCAGGTCCCAGACGAGGCCGCTCGGGTGTTCGGCGCCCTCGTCCGACGGCGTTGCCGCCAGGTCGGGCAGGCGTTCGTCAGGGGCTGCGGAGTCGATGGCCAGGACGCGCCACGCGCCGGGGCTGAATGACTCGGCGACCGTGCGGCCTTCCAGCCGCGGATGCCTCGCCACGTCGAGCGCGGCGAACACGAGGACTCTGCGCTCGACGGGGATCGCGCCGAGGATCCGGCGGCCCATCATCGCCCCGGCGAAAGCGGGTGCGGCGAGGGTGGAGACGCTGCGGCTGCGGGTGAGGGCCCGGGGGTGGGCGGCGCGGAGGGTGCGGTAGACGGCGGTGGCGAAGTCGTCGTCGAACAGGCGCAGCGACACCCGCAGGCCGGGCTGCACGGACCGGGCGTAGAGGGCGGCTTCGAGGTTGGTGGTGTCGCCGCTGGTGACGGCGAGCAGCGCGTGCGCGCGGTGGATTTTCGCGGCCTCGAGCACACCTTCCTGGGTGACGTCCCCGATCACGGTGGGCACACGCTGTCGGCGCGCCAGCGGGATACCGCGCGCCTCGGGGTCCTCTTCCACGCACACCACCGGGATGCCGAGTTCGCACAACCGGGCCAGGACGCGGGTGCCGACCTTGCCGAGGCCGAGCAGGACGACATGGCCGGACAGACCGCGCGGCGGGCGGCGCAGTGCGGAGGCGGTGCGGAACGTACCGAGGCCTTCCAGTACGGCGGCGAGGAGGACGGGCAGCAGGAGCAACCCGGCGAATCCCGACAGGAGTTGGAGGACCTGGCGGGCCGGGGGTTCGCCGGTTGCCGGGTCACCGATGGCCAAGAGGTCGAGGAGGGTCACGTAGGCGGCGTGCAGCGGATGATCGCCGGTGGTGAAGTAGGCGGCCACCGCCAGACCCAGGACGCTGAGCATGAGACCGGCCAGGGACCAGCGCAAGCGGCGTGAGAAGAACGAGGCGAGCGGCAGGCCGCGCCCCGCGAGGCGGCCGGGCGGACGTGTGGGTCCGGCGTGCGTGACGGTCTCCAGGACGATCGTGCCGCGCCCTCTGGCGACGGCGACCGCGCGGTCGTCCGGCAGCAGCAGAGGGCCGTCCTGGCCACTGGCGTCCGAACCCTCCTCCCCCGCCGGGTCGTTGGCGGTGGAGGAGAGCAGGGCAAGCGTGCACAGGCCGGGGTCGGCGACCTCGCCGCGCCCTGGCGGGGTGCGTTCCACGGCCCGCAGCAGCAGCCCGTCCGCCTGAACGACCTTGCTGGTGCCCGCGACGGCCGTGGCCACCAAGGCGGGCGCCGCGGTGTCGGCGTCCGACAGGACGGTGGTGGAGGTGTCCAGGGCCTCGGGGTCGAGACCGGGTGACGCGACCGCGGCGGCCTGGTCCAGCAGGTCCGCCAGGTGCTGGCCCAGTTTGCGGTCGTAGAGCCGGATGACCAGGCGAAGGCGGGGGTTCAGGCGGCGGGCGGCGAGCGCGGCGCGGATGTTGGTCTCGTCGTCGTCATGGACGAGGGCGAGAGCGTCGGCCCGTGCGACACCGGCCTCGGCGAGAGCCTCCTCGTCGAGGACAGGTGCCTGAAGGACGCGGATGCCCGGCGCCGCCTCGGAGTTGGCGGTCCGGTTGACGACCGCCTGCGTCCGGGCAAGCAGGGCCGCTACCCGCGCCCGTCCCACGGTTCCGTTCCCGGAGTCGGTGGTGGCAGGGAGCGACGGCAGGACGACGGTGACCCGCATGCGGTACAGCTCGCGCAGCTCGGCGGCCAGGCGCTCGGCGAGGGCGTCGTCGCCGCACACCACCATGTGGCCCGGCAGCGCCGGATGCCGGGACTGGTCCGGAAGCAAGGGCCCGCGCCTCACCGTGTGGTCCTCCGTCCGCCGATGCCCGTCCGGTCGGCGCCGCCGCGAGACGGACCTGCGTCCGCTCGCCCGTCCACCGCTCGGCGACTCTCCCCCGTGCCACCGTACGCAAGTCGGCTCACCTCTACTCCTTCCCGGAAACCGGTGTCGGTCCGGTGACGACGGCGAAGTGCGAGCCGCCGAGACCGGGACTGATCATGACGCAGTGCGGGCCAAGCAGCGACGGCCGGCTCGACTCCCTCCCGGTCGGCCCACCCCCACCCTCCCGGATTCGGCCGCGGCGTCGCAGTCCGGCATCAAAGGCATGTCAAGACTGCCGGAACACGGCAATGCGGTGTGAGCCGATGCCAGGTCAAGATGGTTCGGCCAGACCATGCAGGCAACGCCGATGCCGTGACCTGGCAACAGTGATGGTCACCGGGACCGCGGACCTACGCTTGGGGGTGAGGAGATGGGGCAGGTCATCGACGCCGCCTCGCAGTTCCCCACCCTCATCTTCACCTCGGCCCTCGTGGTCGCTCTCTGCTTCTGGCTTCTGGTCCTGCTGGGCCGGGCCGACGTACGCGCCTTCGATGCCGACGCTCCCTCGCTGGCCAGGACACTCAGGGGTGCGCCGCTCACCGTCGCCGCCTCCGTCCTGATCACGAGCGCCTGGCTCGCCGGCCTTGCCGGAATGGTTCTGATGAACCGGGCAGGCCTGACGGGGCTCGGCGGTGCCGTGGCCCGCGTCGCGCTGCTCGCGCTGTCCGTGCTCGTCGCCTGGTGGGTGACGCGGAGCGTCGCGGCCCCGCTGGCCAAGTTGTTCCCTGAGGAACGACCGGGGGCGCGCCCGCGGAACTTGGCGAGCAGCGCCCCGTTCGACCCCGGCAGTCGTCGCCCCCCTCGCATCTGAGCCACCGCCTGCCCGCGGTGGAAACGCAAGGCCGCGCCTGACGCACTGTGCGCGCCCGAACGGGCCACCACGTCGCCTGAGACGTCAACTCTTCGCAGACTTCAAGGATTTCCTATGGATGCCACCACTGTGGGCATCGGCGTGACCGTCGCCGCTGTCCTGCTCGTCATGGTCGCCGTGCTGTTCGTCGTCTCCCGCCTGTTCCGCAAGGTGGAGCAGGGCAAGGCCCTGATCGTCTCCAAGCTGCGGAAGGTCGACGTGACCTTCACCGGGCAGGTCGTGCTGCCGGTGCTGCACAAGGCCGAGGTGATGGACATCTCGGTGAAGACCATCGAGATCACCCGGACCGGCCGGGACGGGCTGATCTGCCGGGACAACATCCGCGCCGACATCCGCATCTCGTTCTTCGTGAAGGTCAACAAGACCGTCGAGGACGTCATCAAGGTCGCCCAGGCCGTCGGCACGGCACGGGCGAGCGACCGGGACACGCTGCAGGAGCTGTTCCACGCGAAGTTCTCCGAGGCGCTGAAGACCGTCGGCAAGCAGCTGGACTTCACCGACCTCTACACCAAGCGCGAGGAGCTGCGGTACCGGATCATCGAGGTCATCGGCGTCGACCTCAACGGCTACCACCTGGAGGACGCGGCGATCGACTACCTGGAGCAGACGCCGCTCAACCAGCTGGACCCGGCCAACGTCCTGGACGCCCAGGGCATCCGCAAGATCACCGAGCTGACGGCCGTCGAGCACGTGCGCACCAACGAGTTCCAGCGCCACGAGGAGAAGGAGATCACCCGGCAGAACGTCGACGCCCGCGAGGCCATCCTGGAGCTGGAGCGCCGCCAGGCCGACGCCGAGATCAAGCAGCGCCGGGAGATCGAGACCGTCCGGGCCCGTGAGGAGGCCGAGACGGCTCGGGTGGTGGAGGAGGAGCGGCTGCGGGCGCAGTCCGCGTTCCTGAGGACAGAGGAGCAGCTCGGCGTGCAGCGGGAGAACCAGGCCCGCGAGGTCGCCGTCGCGCAGAAGAACCGCGAGCGGGTCATCGCCATCGAGAACGAGCGCATCGAGAAGGACCGCCTCCTCGAAGTCATCGCCCGCGACCGGGAGACACAGCTGACGCAGATCGCCGCGTCGAAGGAGGTCGAGGCGGAGAAGCGGGACATCGCCGAGGTCATCCGCGAACGCGTCGCCGTGGACCGTACGGTCGCCGAGCAGGAGGAGTCCATCAAGAAGCTGCGTGCGGTGGAGGAGGCGGAGCGGCAGCGGCAGGCCGTGATCATCGCCGCCGAGGCCGAGGCGCAGGAGTCGCTGGTCAAGGACATCAAGGCCGCCGAGGCCGCCGAACAGGCCGCCGTCCACCGCGCCGCCGAGGAACTGACCCTGGCCGAGGCCCGGTTGAAGAGCGCCGACCTCGACGCGCAGGCCAAACTGCGGCTCGCCGAGGGCGTCCAGGCGGAGGCCGCCGCCGAAGGCCTGGCCGCCGTCCAGGTCCGTGACAAGGAGGCCGAGGTCATCGAGAAGGCCGGCCGTGCGGAGGCCGAGGCCGCCGAGGCGCGCATGCGGGCCGAGGCGGAGGGCGCCAGGGCGAAGGCGCTCGCCGAGGCCGAGGGCATCGGCGAGAAGCTGAAGGCGGAGGCGGCCGGCCTGACCGAGAAGGCGGCGGCGATGGCCGCGCTGGACGAGGCGTCCCGCGGTCACGAGGAGTACCGGCTGCGGCTGGAGGCGGAGAAGGAAGTCCGGCTCGCCGGTCTGGACGTGCAGCGGCAGGTCGCCGAGGCGCAGGCCACGGTGCTGGCGACCGGGCTGGAGAACGCCGACATCAACATCGTCGGCGGCGAGTCGGTCTTCTTCGACCGGCTGATGTCCTCGATCGCGCTCGGCAAGGGCGTGGACGGCTTCGTGCAGCACTCCGAGACGGCGCAGGCGCTGGCGAAGCCCTGGCTGGACGGCACGGCGAGCTTCACCGACGACCTCAGCCGCGTCCTCGGCTCGGTCTCCACGGCCGACGTGCAGAACCTGACCGTCTCCGCGCTGCTGATGAAGCTGATGAAGGCCGGTGGCGCGAACACCGGGCAGGTGCAGCAACTGCTGGACAAGGCGGGCGAGTTGGGCCTCGCAGACGCCTCCCTCGCCGCCCTGAACGGCAGCGCCAAGGTCTGAACCGACCCGCGGTCCGGAGCCGCCGCACAGGGGACGGCGGCTCCGGACCCGCGTTTTCTCTCCGAATTCCTGTTTCCTGAGAGGGATCCCATGACCACCGGCCTGGACACCGGCACGTACGAGGTACTGCGCGACCGCCTCACCGCGCAGGCCGCCGAACTCGCCCGCCGCGCCGAGGAGCTGAACGCCCGCCGCATCGAGGAGTTCGGGGCGATGCGGATGGAGCTGACGAGCACCGAACGGCTGCGTACGGAGCACGCCTGCCTGCCCCGCGATGTCGTCTCCGTCGGCGACGTGCTGCTCTTCGGCCGCACCACCGCCGGCGGCCCGGAGCCGGAGGCGGCCGTGGCCGACGTCTTCGCGCTGTACGACCGCGACCTGAACCGACTGCCCGGCGACGCCGTGCCCGGCCTGCTCGACGACGCCGCCTTCGTACGGGAGTTCGCGGCGCTCCACCGCTACTACCGCCAGGCCCGTCTCCTCCAACTCCGAAGCGTCGACGGCAAAGTGCTCGCCGTCTTCCGGACGGGAGAGAAGGCGGACGACATCCGCGTCCTGCGCTGGGCGCTGTCCGACGACGGCCGGGTGAGGTTCCTCGACGCACGCGGTGAGCGCGACCACGTCTTCCCGCCCTCCCACGACTTCCAGTGGCAGGAGACGACCCGCGAGGACCATGTCCTCGGCCGCCACCCGCACGTGTCCGTCGCGGGTGAGATCTACGTCGAGACGCTCGGCGGCACGCTCACCGTCAAGGTCGACAACGACACCGAGACGGACGACGGCGTCTACCACGAGCCGGTCGAGGAACCGCTGCAGTCGCTCGCCGACGCGGACATCGCGTACGCGCGCGTGGGCACACTGATCCTGCTGCGGATCCGCCCGTACAAGGAGGAGGACCACCGTCACCTGGTGTTCAACACGCTCACCAGGACGGTGATCCGCCTCGACGGCATCGGGCGGGCCTGCCGCCGCCTGCCCGACGACCAGGGCATCGTCTTCCCGGGCGGCTACTGCCTGGCGACAGGCACGTACAAGACGTACGAACTCGACACGGACGGCCTGGAGTTCGAGCGCGAGGTGCGCTCGCCCAACGGCGAGGACGTGCTGTTCGCGTTCCACGCGCGCGTGGAGGGCCGCAGCCTGCTGCTGCCGTACAACACGATCCGCAAGGAGGTCGCCACCCCGCTGTCCTGCCACGGCTGGGCACTCTTCGACGACGGCGCCCTGATGGTGCTGCGCACCGACGGCGAGGAGCCGGCCCGTGTGCACCCGATCCAACTGTGGCACTCCCCCTACGTCTCCGACACCCATGCCGCCGCGCAGCCGACCGGCGACGGTCCCCTGGCCCGCGTCGGCAACGCAGACCTCGTCCGCGGCATCTCCGACTGCCTGTCCCTCACCCGCGCCGTCACCGACACCACCCCGACGACCGAGGTGTACGAGGCGCTGGCCGCCGCCTGCGTCCGGGTGGCGGACTCCCACCACTGGCTCGGCGACGCCGGACTCGGCGACCTGGGTGCGCCGCTCACGCAGGTGCGGACGACCGCCGAGCAGGTGCTGGCCGAGTTCGAGACCGTTCAGGCGTTGACCCGGCAGGCCGCCGACGCGCTCGGCGAGGCCGCCACCCGCGTTGCCGGAGTCGTACGTCGGCTGCGTGGCGAGGTCCCGCGCGGTGCCGCCGAGTGGGTGGCCGGTCTGACCGAACTCCGGCACGCCCAAGGACACTTGCTCACGCTCAAGGAGATGCGGTACGCGGACACCGCCCGCATCAACGAGCTGGCAGCGGACGCCGAGGCCGACCTCGCCACGTTCGGGCAGCGGGCCGTCACCCACCTGGCCCGCGAGGACGCCTTCGCCGGCCACCACGCGGACGTCGAGCGGCTCGTCGCGGACGCCGAGTCGATCGCCACCGTGGCCGAGGCCACGCCCGTCGCCGACCGCCTCGACGAACTCGCCGACGGGCTGAGCACGGTGACCGAGGTCGTCGCCGGGCTCGACATCGGCGACGCCACCGTCCGTACGTCCATCCTGGAGCGGATCGCCGAGGTGCTCGGCGGCGTCAACCGGGCCCGCGCGACCCTCGACGCCCGCCGGCGCGAACTCCTCGACCGGGAGGGACGCGCCGAGTTCACCGCCGAGTTCGCCCTGCTCGGCCAGGCGGTCACCGGCGCGCTCGCGTCCGCGGACAGCCCCGAGGCGTGCGACGAGCAACTCGCCCGGATGCTGGTGCGGGTGGAGAACCTGGAGTCCCGGTTCGCCGAGTTCGACGACTTCCTCGGCGAGCTGGCGGACAAGCGCGACGAGGTCCATGAGGCGTTCTCGGCCCGCAAGCAGACTCTCGCCGACGCCCGCGCCCGCCGCGCCGAACGCCTGGCCGACTCGGCGGCACGCGTCCTGCGGACCGTGGCCCGCCGCGCCGCCACACTCGCCGACGCGGACGCCGTCGCCGCGTACTTCGCCTCAGACCCGATGCCCGCCAAGATCCGCCGCGTCGCGGACGAACTGCGCGAGCTGGGCGACCACGTCAGGGCGGAAGAGCTGGACGGCCGCCTGAAGGCCGCCCGCCAGGAGGCCGCCCGCGCCCTGCGCGACCGCACCGACCTCTACGCCGACGACGGCCGCACGCTCCGCCTGGGCAGTCACCGCTTCGCCGTCAACACCCAGCCCCTCGACCTCACCCTCGTCCCGCACGGTGACGGTCTCGCCTTCGCCCTGACCGGCACCGACTACCGCTCCCCCGTCACCGACCCGGAGTTCGCCGCCACACGCTCCTGCTGGAACCGCCCGCTTCCCTCCGAGTCCCCCGAGGTCTACCGCTCCGAACACCTCGCCGCCCGCCTCCTCGACGAACACGGCCCCACCGCCCTGGCCGAGGCCGGCCTGCCCGCCCTCGTCCGGCGGGCCGCGGAGGAGGCGTACGACGAGGGCTACGAGCGCGGTGTCCACGACCACGACGCGGTCCTGATCCTCACCGCCCTCCTGCGCCTGCACGAGGGCGCGGGCCTGCTCCGCCACGAGCCCGCCGCCCGCGCCGGCGCCCAGCTGTTCTGGGCGCACGGCACGACGGCCGAGGCCCGGCAGGACTGGCAGCGGCGCGCGATGTCCCTCGCCCGCGCCCGGGACACCTTCGGCCTGACGGGCGCGATCGACGACCTGCGCCAGGAACTGGCGGAGGCGATGGTGGGGCGGGGCGCCGCAGAGGCCGCTGCCGGCGCCGGCTACCTCTTCGATGAACTGACCAGCGGCCCCGAAGGATTTGTCATCAGCGCCGGCGCCCGCACGCTGCTCGACAAGTTCCGCCGTACGGTGGGCACGTCGGCCTACGACGAGGACCTCGCCTCCCTGGGGGACCTGGACGCGCGCCGGCAGCTCGTCGAGGCGTGGCTGTCCTCGTACGCCGCATCGACCGGCGCCGGCGTCACCTCCGGTGACCTGGCCGAGGCGGTGGCCGCCGAGCTCTGCCCCGACCTGGCCCGCTACGAGTCCGACGCACCGCTGACGGAGACAGTCGGGGGCCTGCTCGGCACCCACCCGCGCATCCACGGCCGTACTCTCACCGTCCGCGTCGACGAATTCCTCGCCCGCACCCGTGACTTCCGCGCCCACGACGTACCCGAACACCGCGCCTACCAGCGCCACCGCACCACTGTGCTCACCGCCGAGCGGTCCCGTCTCCGCCTGGAGGAGTACCGCCCCCGAGTGATGTCCGCGTTCGTCCGTAACCGCCTCATCGACGAGGTGTACCTCCCGCTGATCGGCGACAACCTCGCCAAGCAGCTCGGCACCACCGGTGGCTCCAAGCGCACCGACACCGGCGGCCTGCTGCTGCTCATCTCCCCACCGGGCTACGGCAAGACGACACTCATGGAGTACGTCGCCGACCGCCTCGGCCTGATCCTGGTCAAGGTCAACGGCCCGGCACTGGGCCGTGCCGTCACCTCACTCGACCCGGCCGAGGCCCCGAACATGACCGCCCGCCAGGAGGTCGAGAAGATCAACTTCGCGCTGGAGGCGGGCAACAACACCCTCCTCTACCTGGACGACATCCAGCACACCTCACCCGAGCTGCTGCAGAAGTTCATCCCCCTGTGCGACGCCACGCGCCGCATCGAGGGCGTGCGGGACGGCGAGCCACGCACCTACGACCTGCGCGGCAAGCGATTCGCCGTCTGCATGGCCGGCAACCCCTACACCGAGTCCGGCAGCCTCTTCCGCGTCCCCGACATGCTCGCCAACCGCGCCGACGTCTGGAACCTCGGCGACGTCCTGACCGGCAAGGAGAACGCCTTCGCGGTCAGCTTCATCGAGAACGCCCTCACCGCCAACCCCGTTCTCGCCCCGCTCGCCGACCGCGACCGCGCCGACCTCGACCTGCTCATCCGCCGCGCCGGCGGCGATTCCACGGCCCGCACCGACGCACCGGCCCACCCGTACGCCCCCGCCGAGCTGGAGCGGATCCTGGCCGTACTGCGCCATCTGCTCACGGCCCGCGAGACGGTCCTGGCGGTCAACGCCGCGTACATCGCCTCGGCGGCCCGGTCCGACGCCACCCGCACGGAGCCGCCCTTCCAGCTCCAGGGCTCGTACCGCAACATGAACAAGATCGCCCAGCGTATCCAGCCGGTCATGAACGACGCCGAACTGGCGGCGCTGATCGACGACCACTACACGGCCGAGGCCCAGACCCTCACCAGCGAAGCCGAAGCCAACCTGCTCAAGCTCGCCGAGCTCCGCGGCACGCTCACCCCCGATCGGGCGGCACGCTGGGCAGAGGTGAAGGCCGCCTACGTCCGCACCCAGACCCTCGGCGGCCCGGAGGACGACCAGCTCACCCGCGCGGTCGCTGCCCTCGGCCTCCTCGCCGACCGGATCGCCGCCGTCGAGTCGGCGATCAACCGTGCCGCCGACCCCCGCACCCTCATCGCCAACCCCACGGCTCGGCACGCGTCCCGGCCGGTCCCTGGCCACGGAGAGCCCTGAGCTGCCGCGCACCCGTCCGGCGGAGCCGCCCCGCGCAGCGCGGTGTTCCGTGGCGTGCTGCTCCTCGGAACGCCGGTGCTGCGCAGCCTGGGGGCTCGTGGAGCTCACCGCCGCACGTAGGCCCCGCGCCGACTGGCCTGACGGCCATTACTTGGGGCTCAGCGTTCCCGCGGCGCCGAGGAGGTCGTGCAGGAGGTGCGAGGTGATCACACCCCTGACGCGGATGCCCCACGGGGTCGTACGATCACGGACCCGCCTGTGCGCCCAGCCGCGCAGCGAGGCGATCGCCAGGGGCAGCACGAACACCGCCCAAGCGACCAGCCAGATCCACAGGAGCACGTCCCACACTCCACGTCCGGCAGCGGCCGAACGACGTCTGCGGCCACCTGCCGACCGCCCGCACACGCCGACGCCCCTCCGCGCGTGAGCCCGGGCGGTGTGGAAACCGCCCGGGCTCACTCCACCGGCCACGACCAGTGTCAGCCGGTGATTTCGATCTTTCCGTTGGCCTCGGCGGGCGCCTTCGTCGTCGGCTGCGAGCCGTCGTCGGATCGCCGGGTGATGCCCTTCAGGAGCTCGGCGAGGTCGACTCCGGTGGTGGAGCTGAGGAGTTCCATGCCCTGGGCGACGTTGTCGGCGACCGTGCGGGAGAGCTGGCTGGCGCCGTCGGTGGAGATCACCGTCATCTTGTCCACCGCGCTCAGCGGCTCAGAAGCCTTGGCGACCACCTGCGGCAACACCTCGACGAGCATCTGCAGCACGGCCGCGTCGCCGTACTGGGCGAAGGCGTCGGCCTTCTTCCGCATGGCCTCGGCTTCGGCGGCGCCCTTGGCGCCGATCGCGGCGGCCTCGGCCTCTCCCTCGATCCGTACCGCGTCGGCGAGCGCGCCGCGGTGCGCCTTCTCGCCCTCACCGGTCAGCCGGGACCGCTGGGCGTCCGCCTCAGCCTGCTTGACCAGGGCGATACGGCGGGCCTCGGCCTCCTGCTCGGCCTGGTAGCGGGCGGCGTCGGCGGGCTTGCGGACCTTGGTGTCCAACTCGCGGTCGGTCAGCGCGGCCTGCCGCTCGGCGACCTTCTCCTGCTCGCTGAGCACTTCCTGCTGCCGCGCCGCCTCGGCCAGCGGACCGGCGGCGGCCGCGCGGGCCGCTGCCTCGTCGGTCTCGGCCTTGATCTCGGCCTGCTTCAGCGCGAAGGTCCGCTGAGCGATCGCGATCTCCTCCTCGGCCTTCAGCCGGGCCTGCTCGGCGGCGCGCCGGGCAACGGCCTCCGCGATGTCGGCCTCCTGCTTGGCCCGCGCCGCCTCCGGCCGGCCGAGGTCCTCCAGGTAGGAGCCCTCGGTGGTGATGTCCTGTATCTGGAAGGCGTCCAGCACCAGGCCCTGCCCGGACAGGCTCGCCTCCGCCTCCTCGGCCACCTGGCCCGCGAAGGCGGCCCGGTCGCGGATGATGTCCTCCACCGACATCCGGCCGACGATGGCGCGCAGCGCGCCCGACAGCACCTCCTGCGTGAAGCCGACAATGCCGTCCTGCTGCATCAGGAACCGCTGCGCGGCGGCCCGGATCGAGTCCTCGCTACCGCCGACCTTGACGATCGCGACGCCCTCCAGGTTCGCCTTCACCCCGCGCAGCGTGACCGCCCCGCGCACCGCCACCGGAATGTGCCGGGAGGAGAGGTCGAGGGTGAACTTCTGCTGGACGAACGGCACGACGAACACGCCGCCGCCGACCACGACCTTCTGGCCGCTGTTGTCGGTGAAGACTCGGCCGGTCTCCGGATCGGTGGCCGTCTTGCCGCGCCGCCCTGTGACTATGAACGCCTCGCTCGGGCCCGCCACCTTGTAGCGGGTGATCACGACGAGTGCGAGCAGGACGAGAAGTACGACTACGCCTATCACGGCGATGACGACTGGACTCATGGCGAATTCTCCTCAGCCCTCCCAGGGGACGGCAGGTCGATGCGGGTTCGGTGGATGAAAGGGCACGGTGGGTCGGCCCCGGGTGTGAACAGCAGCGCGGTCGGTCAGCGTTCAACCGGGCGTACGGACACCGCGGTGTGCGACAGCGCCTGCTCGACCCAGACCTCGGCTCCTCGGGCCACTGAGGTCGAGCTCTTCGCCGCGAGCTTCACCGGCTGGCCGGCCAGGTGGACCAGTACCTCGCCGTATCCGTCGGCCGGAATGGCGGTGACCACGGATCCCGGGACGCCGATCAGATCATCGTCGCGAGGTGCGACGCCGGACCGGTCGCTCATCAGGGCACGGCTGAGGCGGTACGCGAGCCAGCCCGTGGCGGCTCCGGCAGGCACTCCGATCGCGGTGGCACCGACCGCGCCCACGCCGGTGGTTCCCATGGCGATCGCACCGGAGAAGCCGAGCATGGACACGAATCCGGCGATGACCGGAAGCGACAGGAGTCCGTCGAAAAGTCCGTCCAGCACGCCGACGCCGTCGAAGAGGCCTTCAAGAACGCCGTCGAGGACGAGAGACAGCACAAGGAGCACGACCCCCGCGATGCCAAGCCCCAGAAACCAGGCCATCCGTGATCACCGCCTCTCCTCAGCGTCACCGCGCCAGTGAACGCATACTCACATGGGAGAGACGGTGGTCACATTGCCAGGTTCCGGCAGTCTTTACGCGACTTTGATGCCGTGTTCTGCGGGCAGCTCTCCTGGGCCCCGTACAGGTCGGACCACGAGGAATACGGAGATGGACGGGACGGCAGAGGCACTTCCCTACCGCGGATCAGGTCACGCGCAGGACCACGCCGACATCCCCTGCAGGGCGGCCAGGCGTTTGGCGACCGTGATCTGTTCCCTGCGGGTGGCCAGGTCTGCGCGCGAGGCGTATTTGAGTCCGCCTGCCGCGACCCAGCTGGATTGTGTGAACTGCAGGCCGCCGTAATGGCCGTTACCGGTGTTCGTCTTCCAGTTGCCCCCTGACTCGCACTCAGCGATGGCGTCCCAGTCAGGCCCGGCCTGAGCGGACGGCAGGGCCTCCGATGTGGCTGTGAATCCCAGTATCACCGCGGTCGTCAAGACTACGAGTGCCGTTGCAGCCCTGCGGCGACGGCAGCTGTCAGCGTTGCTCAGGTCGGCCTTCTGTGACGAGATCATATACATACTGTTACATATCGTGACAGAAAGTGGCGAATCGGGGCGTGTCCACAGCGGCCTGCTCCAGGAACCGAAGCCGAGTGCTCGGCCGACAGCGGTAACCGCGGCTGCCATACGGCGGATCTTCCGGACCTGTCGGCAAAAGCGTGGGGAGCGGCGCGACGCCCGGGTCGAGTCCGACCGCGTCACGACCTACGGCATCTGTCAGCCACCCTGTCGCTGCTCGAGGTACGCGGGCGACACGTGGGCCATCGGAGTCCAGACTCGGCCGGGAATCGATCTCCTGAGGGAGAGCAGGACGACCGGGCGCGGCCAGGAGCACGTGGCGAACGCCGTTTCAACGACCGGCACCCGAAGGACCAGCGGTCACACGTCGCCCTCGTCCGGTTCCTCGTCGCCCGCTCCGAAGCTCCGAGCATCGACATGGGGCTTCCGCAGGGACTCCCACAGCGCCCGCGCGGCGGAGCCCGCCGAGGCCGCGACCCCCGCCGCAGGGCGCGTAACCACGGGCCGATCCGCGGATCTGTCCGCGTGTCCACTGTGTGCCCACTGGATCTTGATCCGAGCGGGTGAGGGCGGGGCGGGTGGGGCTCGACCTACGGCCGACGGATGATGAGTCCTTTGAGGATTGTCCGCGATCTTCCCGGCCCTTCCGGCCACTGACGGGCCACCAGGGCCACTGGCGGGCCACGTCGGATCGCATGATTGACCGCTGCGCAGCCCTCGCCATCGGCCGCGACGGAACTCTGCGGTGTGGCGGCGCGCGTCACCGCTCCGCGCCGAGTGGGGCGCAGATCCCGCCCTTGACGCCACAGGTACGGCCCCGCCCGCTCAGGCCGTGCGGACGGCTACCCGCCGCATACACGGGCGCCACCGCAGAGCGGCCTGACCGGTTTGGCCAGGTGCGGCAGTACCTCTTGCGTCAGCGGCGTACGGCCGTTGGCATGGGCACCTCAACCATCGAGAGCCCGGCCCCCGCGTGAGGGCAGCGGGTCCCCTCGGCCCCCGCGATCCTCAGCGAGCAGTTCCGCCACCGCGTCTTCAGTGATTCCCAAGCGGGACAGCTTCGCCTTCGCGACGGCGTACTCCTTCTCCAGGGCGGCAAGCTGCGAACGTGACTCCTCCACCCGTTCCCGCGCCGCCCACGCCCGCGCCCTCAACGTCTCCACCAACGAGGTCATCGACCGCCCCCTTACCCCGATCGGTACCTGCCAATCCGCCCCGGCTGCGGGGAGTTGGCGTACCCCATCACCTCACCGTAAGAGAGGATCACGAATCTTGGCACGCGGAGGGGTACTGGTTCGGCCTCGTCCACAGCTCAGAAGAAACAGGGAACTTTTTCGGTTTCTCCACTTCTGCCATCGACGCGATCTGACATGAATGTAGATAGTTCTCAACTGGGACATTCCAGATACATCACCGATCCGCGAGCGACTGCCGCATCGCACCTTTCTCGCCACCGCGACCTACCGTCGCGCCCGCACGGTTTTCCCAGCGTGTCGCCGCACATGGCAAATGGACCCTTTGCCGTGTAAGCGTGCATCGGCTCCCGTTGCGGGGAGGCCAGAGGATCGTTTCAGCAGGCCAGGGTTGCCTTTCTGTCGGAGGGCGCGAGTACGTCAGATTGGGGAGGGTGGCGTAGGGTGGCTGTCCTATTAACTGTCCGGTTCCTGTGCCGAGTTGACGGTCGGTCCACGCTGCGCGACGTGCGTCCGAACTGGTTGATCGAGAGGACTCCGATGCCCGAAACCCCGACTTATGCAGCGCGTTCGGAGCCCGGTCGGGTGACCGCTACGGGCCCGGCACGGAACAGACATGCCCGGCCTCCCGCTCAGGAGGGACCGACAGTTTCGGCCAACCGGTCCCGCGCGATGCGCCTCGCTGTCGTTCCCGCGGCACTCATGGCGGTCCTCGCCGCCGCTCTGATCGTCTTCGTCCTGCTCACCCAGGACGGCGCCGCCGACGCGGCCACCTGGGCCGTGCTCACCAGCGGCGCCGTCCTCGGCGGTGCCGTTCTGGTCGGTGCCGCATTCGTCGCCCGCGCCGAGGCCCGGGGGGTGTCGCGGCAGCACGCGTCACTGCGCCGCGCCGTCGCCGCGGGCCAGTCCGACCTGCGGGACATGCTGCAGCGGCTCGAGCGGGGCGAGCCGCTGCAGCAGGTTCCGTTCACCGATCAGGCTTCACCCCGGACAGATCCACTCGGCCGTCTCGCATACGAGATAAGCGTCGCCATGTGGCAGGCCCGGACAGTCGTGGCGCAGACGGCACAGTCCTCCCGGAGCGTCTCGCCGGACACCGAGGACAAGGTCGAGGTCTTCGTCAATCTCGCCCGGCGACTGCAGTCGCTCGTGCACCGCGCGATCAGCGTGCTCGACCAGCTCGAGAACGAGGTCGAGGACCCGGAACTGCTCAAGGGCCTCTTCCACGTCGACCATTTGGCCACCCGCATACGCCGCCACGCGGAGAACGTCGCCGTGCTCGGCGGCTCGGTGTCCCGCCGGCAGTGGACCCGCCCGGTGACCCTGACCGAGGTGCTGCGTTCGTCGATCGCCGAGGTCGAGCAGTACTCCCGGGTCAAGCTGGTGCCGCCGATCGAGGGCACACTGCGCGGCCATGCCGTCGCCGACGTCATCCATCTGCTGGCCGAACTGGTCGAGAACGCCACGTCGTTCTCCGAGCCCCATACCCAAGTACTGCTGCGCGCCCAGCGCGTGACCTCCGGGCTGGCCGTCGAAGTCGAGGACCGCGGTCTGGGCATGCCTCCACAGGAGCAGGCGCGGATCAACACGTTGCTCGCCGAGCCGGACCACATCGATCTCAGCAAGCTGCTGGCCGACGGCCGTATCGGCCTGTACGTGGTGTCTGCGCTGGCCCGCCGCCACGGCATCGCGGTCCGGCTGCAGAGCAACATCTACGGCGGCATCCAGGCGGTCCTGATCATCCCGCGCGGGCTGCTCGGCGACGAGCCTGCCGAGGCGCCCGCCCAGGCGGCCACCGACATGCCCCGGCCGGCCCAGGCGGCCACCGACGTGCCCCGGCCCGCCCAGGTCGCCGCGGCGCAACAGCCGGCCGTGCAGGCCTCCCCTGCCCGGCCGGTGACCCCGCCGCCGTCGATTCGGCAGCCGCTGCCGCCGGTCAGTACCGCGGCCGCGCCGATGCCCCCACAGCAGCAATCTGCCCGGGGCGCGGGAGCGACGGCACCGCGTGACGGCGAGTCCGCGTACGGCAGGGCCCCCCGGGACGAGCGGCCACCGCTGCCGCAGCGCCACGCACAGGAGCACCTGGTGCCGGAGCTCCGGAAGGGTCCTGTCCCTCGCATGTCCGAGGAACAAGAGGTGGAGCACGATCCGGGGCTGATGGCCACGTTCCGGCGCGGAGTCAGCCTCGCCGACAACGAATCCGACGAGCCCCCCACCGACAGCTCTCGCTGACCGCACGCCCCGTACTTAGCAAGGAGAAGACGCCACCGTGAGCGACACGCATGCCGGCCAGCCGAAGAATCTCGACTGGCTTCTGGCCGGACTCGTCCAGAGGGTTCCCTACACCCGCAGCGCCCTGCTCCTGTCCTCCGACGGACTCGCGAAGGCCTTTGACGGGTTTGAGACCGCAACCGAAGCAGACCACCTGGCCGCCCTCGCGTCCGGTCTCCACTCGCTCGCCCGCAGCGCGGGCGTGCAGTTCGCCGAGGGAGCCGACGTGCGGCAGGTGGTGGTGGAGTTGGACACCGCCCTGATGTTCGTGTGCGCGGCGGGCTCCGGCGCTTGTCTGGCTGTCCTGGCCGATCGGCAGGCCGATGCGGCCGTGCTCGGCTACGAGATGGCCATGCTGGTCAAGAGTGTTCGGCCGTATCTCGCTACGCCGGTGCGACAGCAGACAGCCCGCGCGTCGATGGATCCGGGGCGCTGAGGATGTCGGACACGGAGGACGGGTCGTGGCTCGACGACGAGGCCGGGCGGTTGGTGCGTCCGTATGCCATCAGTAATGGGCGCACCCGTCCCTCGGCGCACTTCGACCTCCTCACCCTCGTGATGGCCACGGGCATCCGGCCCCAGACCTACCTCGGCCCCGACTACGACCGGGTCCTCGCTCTGTGCGACGGGCCCGTCACGGTTGCCGAGGTGGCCGCTCACCTGCGGTTGCCGGCCGTCATCACCAAAGTTCTGCTGTCCGACCTCGTGACGTACCAGGCGCTCACCGCGCGAGCGCCCAATGCCCTCGAGGCGACCTCCCCGACCGACCGAAACCTCCTGGAGGCGGTGCTGCATGGTCTTCGCAAGCGGCTCTGACCCCTTCCCCACCGCCCTGAAGATCCTCATTGCCGGAGGCTTCGGGGTCGGCAAAACCACGTTCGTCGGAGCGGTGAGCGAGATCGAACCGCTCAGCACTGAGGAGCTGCTGACTCAGGTCAGCGCCCGCACGGACAGCCTGGTAGGCATCGAGGACAAGTCGACCACCACCGTGGCGATGGACTTCGGTCGCATCTCCCTGGACCAGAACCACGTCCTGTATCTGTTCGGCACGCCCGGGCAGGAGCGGTTCTGGTTCATGTGGGACGAGCTGTCCAGCGGGGCGCTGGGCGCCGTGGTTCTCGCGGACACCCGTCGGCTGGACCACTGCTTCGCCGCTGTCGACTTCTTCGAACGGCGCGGCATCGGCTTCATTGTGGCCGTCAACGAGTTCGACGGTGGCTATCGTTACACCTCCGAAGAGGTTCGCGCGGCCCTCGGCCTCAAGCCCGACGTACCCGTCGTGATGTGCGACGCGCGGCAGTGCAACTCCGGAACCCGCGTGTTGATCGCCCTCGTACAGCACCTGCTCGCCTCGACTCCCGGCGCATCGCCCGCGGAGCTTAACCCGTTGCGCTGAGCCCGCTCACCGCAACCGATTGGAGCCTGCATGTCAGCCCCGGTTCCCTACAGCCAGTCCCAGTACGACCCCACCGGCCACCTGCTGCTGACCCCGGAGGACCGGGACGCACCTGCCCGGGTGGCCAGACTGCGCGAGCTCGGCATCGGGGACGTCCCCATCCCGGAATTCGACGAGTTCGCACGCAACCTGGCACAGGTCACCGGCGCACCCTTCTCGATGGTCAACTTCATCGACGAGAACCGCCAGTACTTCGCCGGCCTCTACGCCGCCGGCCGACCGGGGGTGCATCTGGAGCCGGCACCGCAGCAGGAGCAGGAGCAGGTCGGCCGGACGATGACGCGTGATCAGGGTTACTGCCCGCACGTCGTCGTGCGCAAGAAGGCGCTGGTGCTCGAGGACGTCTGCGACTATCCGCGGTTCGCCGGGAATCGTGTCGTGGACGAGATCGGTATCCGCTCCTACATGGGCGCGCCGCTGATCGACTGGAAGACGGGCATGGCCCTGGGAACGATCTGCGTGGTGGACACGGACACCCACCCCTGGGGGCGGGAGGGCCTGGCGACCATCAAGTCGATGGCGCAGCAACTGGTCGAGCGGATCCACTCCATGGAGGAACGGGGCGAGCTCTGAGCGCGCACGGGCGGCCTCGGTTTCCCGCGCAAGACCCCTGAACCAGATGCGGGAGCCGCGGGCACGACGCTGTGTCCGTGGCTCCCTGTGGTTCAGCCCGCGTGGCCGGCCGGCTCCAGCTGTTCTTCCCGACGCCGCGGTTCCACGGTCCGTACGAGATCGGCCAGGTGCTCGGACCACTGGCCCTTGGCCATGCCGAGCGCGACCTCGCCGAGCCGCAGCAGCTGGATGTCGGAGGTGCCGGCGGGTGCGTAGATGTGGTGGGCGTCGCGCAGATAGCGCTCCACCGGGCGGTCGGTGAACAAGCCGCTCGCGGCGTGGATCTCCATTCCGTCGCGGGTCGAGTCAACAGCCGCCTCGACGTTGAGCAGTTTGGCGTTCATCAGCTCCGCGTCGCACGGCAGCCCCTGGTCGAGCAGGTGGACGGCGTGGTAGGCGGCCAACCGGGCTGTCATCAGCCGTGACTTCATCCTGCCCAGCTTCAGCTTGATGTTGGCGAGTTCACCCAGCGGTGAACCGTACCGCTCACGCTCGATGCACAGGGCGGTCGTCTCCTCGAAGACGGCCTGGTGGATACCGAGAGAGACCGCGGTCAGGTTGGGCCGGCCGTAGAGAATGCTCGACGAGTAGGCGACGGCCAGGCCCTGGCCCTCGGCGCCGAGCAGATTCGCCGCCGGTACCCGGCAGTTGTCAAAGATCAGCTCACCGAAACTGAAGCCGTGCAGGCCCATGGCGGGCCGCAGTTCGCCGAGCGAGAAGCCGGGGCGGTCGGCCTCGACGAGGAAGGCGGACAGTCCCTTCGATCCCTCACCCGTACGCACGACCACGCCGTGCAGGTCTCCGACGTGACTGTTGCCGACGAAGACCTTGCGGCCGTTGAGGACGTACTCGTCGCCGTCGCGGACGGCGGTGCTGCCCATCCCCAGAACGTGTCCGCCCGACTCCGGTTCGGTGACCGCGATCGTCGGCAGACAGTCGCCCGCGGCGATACGCGGCAGCCAGGTCCCCTTCTGCTGCGCGCTGCCGAAGTGAATGATCTTGGCGACGCCGAGCTGGGAGGCCTGCACCATGGCCCCCATGGCCCCGCTGACGCGGGCAAGCTCCTCAATGATGATCGTCTTGGCCAGGTGCCCGGCCCCCATCCCGCCGTACGCCTTGGAGACGGTCACGCCGATCCAGCCCTGCTGGGCGATGAGTCTGGACAGCTCATGGGCCACCGCACGTGAAGTCTCCATGTCCGCTATCCGCGGACGCACCTCTCGCTCTGCGAACTCACGCACCCTGTGCCGTATGTCCTCGTGCCACCCGCTGGTGAAATAGCGTTCCACAACCCCTCCTACAACTGCCCCCGTGTCCGTCCGGATCCGGGGGTCATTCGTCGGGCAGTGGTTCCTCGCCCCCAGGCTGACCACCCGGAATATTGTCTACTTATCGATCCATCTCAGCCAAGATCACCCTACAAGGTTGACCGAAACACGACCACTTGCACGTCACCTCAAGTGTGCGATACACAACGGTACTTACCCTCATTCAGGCACGTTACGGAGAGAAACCGCTCAGGCGTGAACAAGATTCGCCCGATTCGGACATAGGTCTGCCCATCAGGCGATTCCCGGGGCGCAGACAGAGGCGCACATCGACAACCAGTCACGTTGTGTCTGGCTGATAAAGGGCCCTTCACGGAACTGCCACAACGACGTCCACCGGCACAGTTCAGCCATGGTCACAGAGGACCGATCGGCAGAAGCTGCGCCGGCATGTGAGGTGATGTCCGTTTCCCGGGGCAGTTGGGCAGGGCTGCTGATCACGGGGCTTCGGGCGGCTACTGCTTCCTGGTGAAGCTGCCGGCGTCGGCCTCGGTGAGGACGGCGAGGATGCGGGGGTAGTCCGGGTGGCCGAGTCCACCCTCGCCGTCGTGCCTCGCGAGGTGGCGTACGACGTACGCCAGAAAAAGGCCCCGCCCTCTTCGCCCGAGGGTGGAGCCGCGTGGCTTCTTAGCAGGTGAGCCGCCTGATCACAGCGCAGCGGCTGCCGAGGCCGCTGCGTACCTCGCCATCTTCGGAAGATAAGCACGTCGGAGCCGCAGTGCGCTGTAGGAAGCGACCCGATCACGAGGGTCGAGGGAGCCCACCCTCTATGGAGGGGGCAGCGGGCTCCAAAGTGCAGGGGCAGGCTCGTTCCCCCCGTGACCGGTCTACCCCTGCACGCATGAAGGCCCGGGCACCCAACCGTGGCACGGCACCCGGACCTTCATCGTGAGCGCGGTCACAGGGACCGCTCTTCAGGCTTGCGCAGCTCGCCAGTCCCAGCGGCCACGGGACGAGGCTGGACATCCGTTCCCTGAGCATCGCGCCCTTGCCGGAATCCTGGCTGCGCAAGGGCTCAGCGAACGCCGTCGGTTCGGTCCGCACGCTCGAACCGCTCCAGGTCACCCCCGTTGCCAATCACCGCCACCAGGTCGGCGCCGACCAGCCGCGCGCGCGGGATGCCCGTCTCCGCGACGAGCCGGCTCACGGCCACGCGCTCCGGATCGTCGGCCCCGCGGTGCTCGGTCGTCAACTCCGCCTCGTCACCGATCAGAAGCAGGACCCTGGCCCTGATCCTCTCGCTCAACTGCTGGTTCCTTCCGGGAGGGCGGTCAGAGCGGGGACCGTACAGTCGATCAAACGGGAGCGGAAAAGGCCCTTCCGAGCCCTCCAAGAATCTCCGGCCGAAGACCCTGGCCAACACCTCGGCACCGGTTCACATCGGGGACGAGAGAGGCTGCCGCTCCACACCGACGGCCTGCTCACCCGTCCCGTGCCGGCGCTCCACACCCCGTACACGCGCGTGGTCCGCCACTCCGGGCAGCCGCTCGGGACGACCCGGCCCTGGTGCTGTGCCAGCCCGCCGGGACCGGTTTGGATGCCGTCTCCGCCGCGGATGGCACTCCGCGACCTCCGTTCGGGTGCAGGGCAGATCCATCACAGAGGGGGGCCTCCTCGACCCTCGGTGATTGGGTCGCCTTCTACAGCGCATCGTGGCGCCGGTGTGTCACACCGGACCCGCTCTGCTGCGATGGGCTTCGACGAGGTCCGGCCCCGGCCTCGGGCGGGAGCGCGGCCGCGACCGGTCCCGCGTCAGTTGTTCTGAGTGGTGCGGCGGCGACGCATCAGGTATACGGCCGTGGCGCCGCCGAGGAGGAGCGCCCCGCCCACGCCGGCGATGACGGGTGTGGCGGAGTTGCCGCCGGTCTCGGCAAGGCTCAAGCCGTCGTCGCCGGTCTGTGTGCCGGCCTGATTGCCCGCGGCGTCGGCGCCCTCGGCGCCCTCGGCGCCCTTCGCACCGGCGGACTCGCTGGAGGACTGACCGTCGGACGAGCCGCCCTCGGCCACGCCACTGCCGGATCCGTCACCATCGGATCCGGCACCATCGGATCCGGCACCGTTCGAACCGTCACTGTCCGAACCGTCACTGTCCGAACCGTCATGGGCGGCGCCGGAGCCGCCCGGCATCGCGCAGGTGGCCTCGGCGAGCACGATCTCTCCGGATGCCTTCGCCACGCCCAACTTGGCCGGGGTCACTGCGTACTTCAGCCGAAGCGCGGTGGCGGCCCCCGTGCTGTCCGTCGTGGTGGCGTCCTCCAGGACGAGGTCGACGGTGCCGACGCCCGGCACCTCGACGTGCTGGTTGCCGGGCCCGTTCACGCGGACCGGCTTGCCGAGGACGGTCACGTTGTCCGCCAACGCGGCTTTCGCGGTCGGCTTCTTGCCCGTCTCGCACGAGGCCGTGGCCTTGAGAAGGTCGGCGCTCAGCAGCGGGTTGTCGGGCAGGCCAGGTGCGTAGGCCCGTACGCCGACGAGCTTGACGTCGCCCACCGACCGATGCGCGTCCGCCTTGACGCTGGAATACGCGACCTTGGCCTTGACCAGCGTTGTGGGCTGCCCCTTGTTCGCACCGTTCACCTCGGCGGTGAGCAGCGTCTGCTGCGCGTCCCCGGGCGCGCTCAGGTCGCTGAGCGCCTTCTTCACCGGAACGTCGCCGACGCCCTCCACGGAAACGATGAGGTCGGCGCGCGCCGCGACGGCGGTCGCCTTGCCGGTGGAGCCGGAGCGTCCGTCCGCGGGTACGGCATAGGCCGGTCCGGCGACCAGTGCGCCGCCGATCGCCAGAGCCGAGACGCTCAGGAGCGCGGCTGGGCGTGCGGGCATGCTGAAGACATTCGTGTACAACTGAGAAACCCCCACAGAGAAATGGAGCCGTCGGCGCTGCCGTGCTCGGTACAGCGTGCCGCCGACGACCTCGACCCGCAGATCATGACCTCACGGAGGCCGGTCGTGCGACAATCCGACAGGGGATCACTCCAACGTGCGGTTTCCTCGCCCGCTCCTTGCCCGGCGCGCAACTTCCGGCCCGGTAGCTCGTTACTGCCGCCCGGCCGGGTGTTCGTGACCGGCAGTCCGACGCTTGTAGTGGCAGTGCGGTTGAGCAGCTGCTTTCTCCGCGCGATGGATCGCCTCATGCCCTGTCCGGCGACGCGGGATGCGGGCGAAGCGGCGCAGTCCACGCCTGGTAGGCGGAGCCGCCCTGAGGCCTGGAGGGGTTCGGGCCAGGACGGCTCTCGGTCAGGCCGAGACGCGTCCTGGCGGCGCAGCGAGCCGAGCAGGTCGGCGGTGGGCTCGTCGTCCACTTGCTCGGCGAGGACCTCCCCGGCCCGGCACGCCGCCAGTGCCCGCGCCGCGGCCGCGTACTCGTCCTCCGCGTGCCGTCACCACCCCAATGACCCAGTCGCCTCCCGCCGTCGGCCATGCGTCGCCACCACTGCCCGCGTTCCGCCGGTCGGAGCGCCGTTTGCCGTGCCCTGGCGGCATGCTGGTGGGTGCGTACGTGTGGGGAGCGGAAGAACAACGTCGTGCCGGGTAGCGGGCCATCACCCCAAAGAACTGGGGCTCGCCCATGTCGGCGACGGCTGACATCAGCTGCCGCCGCGAGCTCAGGCCACGGGTGCGGGCCGCACGCAGGCGGAGAATACCGTCGCAGCGCACCGGCCACCCGGCACGAAGGCGAATTCAGGCAAAGCCTGATGCTCCGTCACTCCCATCCCTTACGCTGCGACCGCGCAAGACGTGAGGCCTGCGGGGGGATTACGGCATTGTCTGGGAACGAGTCCAAGGCTCGGTGGGATCCACCTCATCCGCCCATGGCCGGGGGGCATCTGAACGGTACGACGGGTGACCGGGGCCAGGTTCATCAGGCCGGGGGCAACATCATCAGCAGTACGGTCAACAACAGCCGCCTCGCGGGATTGACCGTCCTCGCCACGATGATCGTCGCTGCCGTCGGTGTAGTGGGCGTGTATGCCATCGTCTCCCACCACTCCGGAGGGGGTGTCGTCCGCGGGTCCTCCGCCTCGTCCGCGGACGCGTCGGCCGACGATCCGACGCCGGGTGACGACGCCGCTGAGAAGCCAGGCGCGGAAGCCGCTCCGGGCCCGGAAACGACCCCCAGCACCGAGACCCGGAGCAGCCCTCCGCAGGACCCGCCCGCGAGTCCCGCCGCGCAATGGCGGGGCACCCTGCTGCTTGACACGGAGGGCAGGGAGCTCGACTCCAGCCGCCCCAGCAAGGTGGCTTCGCCCCTGATCGGCGGTGACATCGGCCTCGGGTACGGCAACACCGGGTGGCAGGTGGTGATGATGAGCAGCGGAACCATCGCCCTGTGGAAGGAACCGGGGAAAGAACCCGGCCATGCGGACTGTGCCGCATCGACGGACACTGCCGGTTCGTACATGGCGCCCGTGAGGCAGGGCGCCGTGCTGTGCGTGCGAACCGACGAAGGGCGCATCGCGCGGCTCGAGATCACGAAATCCTTGGAGGGATACGTCCCCGCGGTGGAGTTCGACGCCATCGTCTGGGAGCTCTCCGCTCCCCAGGGTGGCTGATCTACGCGGGGCCACGCGGTACGAGCCGGAGGGCGCCCCTGCACTGGGGCACGCACCCGATGCCGACAGCGAACGAATAGCAATTCATGAGGGGGAAAGTGTGGACCCACTGGTAGTGACGGCAGGGACCGCCGTGGTTGCCGCGATGGCGACCGACGCCTGGCAACAGGCGCGCTCCGCCGTAGTTGAGTTGTGGCGGCGGGCGCATCCCGAGCGCGTTCCCGCCATCGAGGGAGAGTTGGCCGAGGTTCGCGAAGAGGTGCTGACGGCCCGCAACGACCAGAACGACCAGGCCGAAGAGAGCCTCGCGGCGGACTGGCGGCGACGCTTGGACCGACTGGTGCGCGCCAACCCCGAGTTGGCGAAGGAGCTCAAGCGCCTGCTGGACGAGCAGCTTGCCCCCCTCCTGTCCCCGCAGGGCGGCCCTTCCGGCCCCGGCTCGAGGACGAACATCGCGCACACCGGCAACAACTCCCGAGTCATCCAGGCAACCGGCGACATCACCATCGGCCGCTGAACGATGCCCCCGCCGCCCCGGGACCCGACCGCGAGCCGGAGCGGGATCGCGTCGCACGGTCCCGGCGGGCCCCGCAGCGGCTTTCGCCGCCCAGCGCGTGTCTCTTTGACGGGCGGGTCAGTTGATCGGATGTGTCTGTCCGGTTATTGACCACTGATGCGATGCGAGACCGGATCGAGCCGTTGATGCCGGCCGATCCCGGTCCGTGGACGGGGTCGGGGACGAGGCGGTCCGGCATGGTCTGCCGCTGCGGATCGTCCTGGGAGCGGTATGAGGGGTGATGCCCTCGCGGAGGTCCCCGAGCCCCTGCGGAACCCGTGTTGGAGCTCATCCACTATCAGCGAGACGGGACACAGGCTGACCAACCAGTCTCACATTCGTGTCCGATCTGCCCCTTTTCATTAGATCTTGCAGAAACGGGCCGCTGACCTGCGGGGTGACAGGTTGAGTTGCGACTCAGAGCAAGGGGGGAGCGGCGTCCCGGAGGTCGCCCGCACGCTCGACCTCGTCGGCGACAGATGGAGCCTTCTCGTCATCCGCGACGCGATGGACGGGGCACGATCGTTCACCGAGTTCCAGCGACGCACCGGCATCGCCAGCAACATCCTCACCGACGGCCTCCGCAAGCACACCGCTCACGGGCTCCTCATCCTGCGCACCGCGCCATCGGGCCGCCGCCAGGAATACGTGCTCACCGACGCCGGCCGCGCCCTCTTCCCCGTCACCCTCACCCTGCGACAGTGGGGAGAACGGCACGCCTTCGCCCCGGCGAGACCCAGTGCAGAAGACCCGATAGAAAGCAGACCCTCGGGCGTGGGCGGCGGGGTGCTCTACGGCGAGGCGCCCAAGGCCTCGCCCGGTGGCAGCCCGCCACTCTGTCGCTGCTCGCGAAGAACGACATCAAGGTCGTCCAGGAACGGCTGGGCCACTCCTCGCGCCAGATCACCTCGGACACCTGCACCAGCGTCCTGCCCGAGATGATGCGCGCCGAGGCAGAGTCCATGATGACGGTCGTGCCCCGCGAGGTCTCGTACGAGGACCACAGCCCGCTGCAGATCCCCGACAGCGCCTGGCAGAGCGGCGTCATCGTGGTCTTCGCCCACGGCGCCCGCTGCCATGGGAACGTGTGGGCCATCCCGTGGTCCGCCGCCGACAGCCGGCCCCGGTCGCTGAGTCGTTGCGGAAGATTACCGCCAGTCCGCCGACGCGCCGGTCGGTGCGTGCACCGTGTCCTGGTCGCGACGGCCATCACATCGTCCCGGACCGTCCCGGCTTCTCCCCGACGGCGACAAGAGCAAAACGAGGCAGGACGCCCTGCCACTTCGACAGGCCCAAACGCTCGACGACGCACTCACGGACATGGTTCTGCATGCCGTCGAACGCCGTCGAGGGCTCCCAACGGAAGGTTCGGCAGGCGAGTTCGAACGCCACCATCGAGGCGCCCTCCTCCCCATGCGCTCGCACCAATTTGTCCAACCCGTACATCTGCACCAGGTACTGGCCCAACGCGGCCTGTGCCCCCTGTTCCGACGTACCGGTCGCCACGATCGGGTCGAACACCCAGGTCGTCGTCACATCGCGGAAACCTGAGCGCACGAGACACTCCCGCATCCAGTCGGCGGTGAAGTGCGCGTAGCTATGACCGGTCTCGGACTCCTTGTCCACGACTTCCTGGAACCAAGTCGCCATCGGCGACCCTTCCGCGAAGTCGTGCAGCACGAACCTGCCCCCGGGCCGCAGCACCCGCCACGCCTCGTCGGCCACGGCCTGCCGTTCCGGCTCCGGCACGTGGTGGCTTCCGTAGGCGAGGAGCACACCGTCGACGCTTCCCGAGCGGAACACCTGCCGCTGGGCGCGCTGACGGACCGCCGGAACACCCGCCGCCCACGCGCTTGCGACCATGAACGATGACGCGTCGCAGGTCACAATCGTCATATCAGGCATGTCGGGACGCAGGCAGACCCGGTGAAGCAGCCCATCCCCACCCAGCAGGTCCAACACGACCGGCCGATCCCCGCCTGCGGAGCCGCCCACCAAGTCCATGAGGGCCCGGATACCCGTGATCCGCGCCTCCGGGCGCGCCTGCTGAGCGGCGACGTAACTCTCACCCCTACCGCCTTCCCGTGCGGCACCGAAGTCGTCACGGTCCTCGTCAGCATCGAAGCCGAGCGCCCGCTCCTCGTCGATAAGCGTGTACACGTGCGGCCAGGTCTCTTGCAACGCCAGGAGCTGGGATCTCCGGTCCTCCGTCACGACCACTTCGACCGTCATGCCGTACCTCCGTTCCCGGGGACACCGAGGCGGAGGTAGCCGTTGGCGGCTCGGGCCTCGGACAACGGCGCACCCCCCCGCACAGCGGCGAGCACCCGCTCCTCCATCTCGTCGATCCGGCGGATCTCAGTGGCGACGGCGTCGGCCGTCTCGGCCGGGACAACCACGATTCCCGACTCGTCCGCACACACCCAGTCACCCGGGTGAACCGTGACGCCCCTCACCATGACCGGCTCCAGCACGGCAGCCAGCCTGACCCGGCCGCGCCCGGACTTGACACACGTGCTCGCCGCCCAGATCGAGTAGCCGATCCCGGCGCTGCCCGCGACGTCACGGCAGGCTCCGTCGATCACCGTTCCCGCGACTCCGCGGGCATGGGCGACCGTACTGACCAGGTCGCCCCACACAGAGCACCAGTCGCGGCCGCCGTTGTCGATCACGATGACCGCCCCGGCGGGCACGTCATCGACGAAGTCGCCGAGAGTGCCCGGGGAATCTGCGGTCACGACCTCATAGCGCAGCGTGAAAGCGCGTCCCACGACCACTCCCTCGCCGGTCAGCCTGCGCAGTCCGGTCACCCCGCCGTCACGGCCGAGGACGTCCATCGCGTCGGCGATGGTCGAGCAGTTCACCGTGTCGTTCAGGCACTGCAGAGGAGACCCGCTGAGGACATCCGATGAGCGCGCATTGTCGAGGCAGTCCTGGACGCTGGGCCCGGGGCACCGCACTGTGCCCGACTCCGACGTTTCGTCCATCTTCTCTCCTCCGCCAGAAACTTTAGATCGAGCTTAGTTAGCTAGCGCGATCAGAGGCAACACTCGGGATGCCATTCGGGCGCCACATAGCCGCCTACCCGGACTTCTGCGCCGCTCACCTCGAATTCGTTGCGACAGCCCCCTCCCCAAGCCCGCCGAAGCGTGCCACACTCCCGGCACCCGAAGCTGTACTGCTTCCCAAGTATCTCTTTCGACGGGGACAACTTTCCCACTGTCCGGCCACAGTGCCGCACGGCCGGCCACGGCGGCCCGCGACGTCCCCCAGGACGGCGGTCCATACAGCCCACTCGACCACCTACGCGTGCCGTCCCGGCCCTCGGGCGGCACAGGATCAGCCCGCACAGAGCCGACCGCCGCGGAAGCGCGAGCGACGCGGACCACGGCAGTCAGGCCCACACCACGGGAGTACTCAACGATGAGTTCCAGACCCGGACGCGACCTCCGTCGCGCAGTCACCGGGATCGTCCCCGTCACCCCCGTGCCCGCCCTCGCGGCATGCGGAGGATGCGCGCACCGCCGACCGCCCGTCAGGAAAGCGCAGGGCATCTCATGAATCGACGACGCCGAATCGCATATCTCTGCCTCACGGTCCCGCATGATGATCTTCCGGACGTCGAGGCGGCTTTCGCCCGGCACAACACGGATGTGGAGATCGTCAAGCTCGCCGAGGCGGACCGTACCGACTGGGACAGCATCGACCTGCTGAGCCTGCGCATGCTGCGCTACTTCCATCTGGAACCGGACCTGGTCCCGCGCATCGACTCCCTCTGCGCACAGGTGAAGGCGAACGTTCCAGGTGGTCTTCCGGTGGTCAACCCGCCGGGACTCGTGGCCAGGGGGCTGGACAAGTTCGACTATCTCCCCCGGCTCGCCGACGCCGGCGTGCCCGTTGTGCCGACCGAGTGGGTACCTCGGGGAACGACGACCACGCTCAGCGCCATCCTGGACCGGACCGGGTGGCGGCGCGCCGTGGTGAAGCCGACGCTGTCGGCCCGGGGCTGGAACGCTTTCCGGGTGACCAGGGTCGAGCACCCGGTCGATGATCCCGACCCCACCGCCGACCATCCGCACTTCACGCTGCCCGATCAGCCGGACGCGGCGGCCGGGAGCTCCGCCGAGCGCCGGTTCGCCGAGCTGACGGAGATGACGACGGTGAGCGTGCAGCCCTTCGTCGACGAGATCACCACGCGCGGCGAGACGTCCTTCGTGTTCATAGGGGGAACGTTCAGCCACGCGATTGCGAAGTCTGTCGCGGAGAACGGCTGGGTCGCGCACGAGTCCTTCGGCGGGGTCAACACCCGAACAGAAGCCGAGCCTGCCCAGGTCGCCTGGGCCGAAGAGCTGCACGGTCTGCTGTGCTCATGGTTCGGGCAGCTGCGGTACGCGCGGATCGACACTTTGCCCGCGCCACAGGGCGGGCTGCAACTGCTTGAGTGCGAACTGGTCGCCCCTCGTCTGTTCCTGCGCGAGGGCGACGCATTGGATCGCTACGCCCGCAGCATTCTCGAAGCAGCCCGCACGGCCTGAGAGGGGGCAGCACATGGACAGTCATGTCGAGCCGGAGCGAAGAGCAGAGTCCCAGGCGGAAGTCGTGGTCGTGGGCGCGGGCATGGTGGGTTTGCTGGCCGCGCTGGGGCTGGCCAAACGGGGGGTGAACGTCACCGTCATCGACGACGTGGTGCACCAGAAACGCAGCTACAAGGTGGGCGAGTCGTTCCTGGTCTCCACCGGGATCCCCCGTGTGATCGGCGAGCTCGACGACTTCCTCAACGACGAGTGCTTCGTCAAGCTGGGCGTCTGGTTCACCTATGGCGTTCAGGGAGAACGGGAGTTCCGCCCCAAGTCGGAGTGGGTCGTCGCCGCCATGTCGGAGTTCACGCTGCGGGAGATGTCCGACGACTTCCGTGATCATTACTTGTACAAGATGGCCAAGGACAAGCTGGCGTTCCGCTCACTGGCAGTGGACCAGCAGATATGCCGACCCGACACGGAAGACCTCCTGCGCAAGTCCGTGTACTCCAAACCCAACATCCGCTTCCTCGACACCGCGCGGGTGACCGATGTCGAGATCGCCGGGAGCGGCACCGACGAGCACGTGGTGACCTGGACCGACCACACCGCGAACACGCAGGGCAGTGTCCACGCCCGTTGGGTCATCGACTGTTCCGGCAGGACCAGGATGCTGGCGAGCAAGCTCGGCCACCGCGCCGAATCGCGGGTGCTCGGTGACGGCTTCCAGACCACGGCTCTGTGGGGGCAGTTCTCTGGCATCACAGACGAGATGTTCGAACCGGTGTGGCGGTACACCACCGAGGACGGTGCCTCCACTCGCAGGGACCTGTTCACCCTGCACCTGTGGGGCAACGGCCACTGGATCTGGGTGATCCGGCTCGCGGGAGGCCGGGTGAGTGTCGGCATCACCTTCGATCAGAAGAAGCTGCCGCAGGGGGGCAGTCCCCGGGAACAGTTCTTCGCGGCACTGGCCGGATACCCCGTCTTCGACGGGGTGCTCAGCCCGGAGAACCTGCTCGAATTCCGCATGTACCGGAACGTGCAGCACGTGACGGACACCTTCGTGCACGCGAAGCGGTACGCGATGATCGGCGACTCGTCGTCGATCATCGATGCCTACTACAGTCAGGGGCTGGGCCAGTCCTGCCAGACGATGTGGCACGTCTCGAACATCATCGAGAAGGACGTCCGGCACACCGAGCTCGACACCGGCTACATCGACCGGGTCAACAAAGCCACCTTCGAGGACTGGCTGATCATCAGGAACTTCGTCCGGGAGAAGTACACCGACGCCATCGCCGACCCGCGCTTCTTCCTGCTGTCGCACCTGCTCGACTGGGTGGTGATCTGGTCGACCGGGACCGCCCGGTACCGCTGGACGAACTGGCTCGCGGCGACCGGCGGCGACCCGTCCAAAGAGAACGCGGCCGACAGCAGGGCGCGAAGGTTCTGCGAAACCCACCTGTTCTATTCCAAGGGACAGCCGTGGCACTGGCTGCCTGAGCAGGCGGTCCGACGTCGCCTGGAACGTTTCCAGACCAAGCTCGGAGAGCGGGCACGATGGCGGATCGAGCACGGTGTCACCGGCCCGACCGTGTTCTGCCAGATGTCGCTGACCCGTTGTCTGCCGAGTATGTGGCGGCTGCTCGGCAAGACGGACTCGGCACGCGTGGACCTCTCCGGGCCGGACTTCGTGGCCCCGAGAAAGCTGCGCAAGCCGCGGGCGCGGTCGTGGGTCAACGCGTTGCCGCTGACTGCCTCTCAGCGGTTCCTGCTGGTGCTGAAGCTACGCGCTCCCCTGCTCGCGACGCTGTTCCTCGCCTGCTACGCACTGGACGCGGCCGACACCGCGCGGCTGAAGGCACTGCACCGGCTCCGCGGCCGGCGGAGCGAAAAGCCCTCAAGCACCAAGGGTGATCGATAGCCAAGACGAGGAGGCTCTGCGCGCGGCGGTCCACGCCCGTCCGGAGACCAGGGACCTGCACTCGGCGCGGATCGAGGGGTGGACCGATCGCCGATGCGGACCGGACAGGCAGGGCAGCAGCCGCAGGGCCCGTCCAGCGCAGGGCGGTCCCAAAGTGCGGACCGGGGCCGTGCCGGCCAAGCGGGTGTCCGACTGCTCCGGCGGAGCCGTTGCCGGTCCGCAAGCCGGGGCACGCGGCCCCGACCGCGGAAGACGACGACCCGCCATGCAGACAGCCCCCGGACGCAACTCGCCCATGCCCGTGCGGGCCGAGGGCGACACCGCCCTCCGGACCACCGACCTGCGGTGCGCGCACCGCTCTGGAAAGGAGCGACCGTGACCGTGGCCGAAGCGATGCCCCGCCTGCTTCTCGCCCTGCCGCTCGCCATCGCGGTCTGCCGTGCGGGCGGCGCGGCAGCACGCCGCCTGCGGCAGCCACCCGTGGTGGGCGAAATCGCCGCCGGAATCCTGATCGGCCCCTCGCTGCTCGGCGGGACGTGGTCGGCGGCACACAGTTATCTCCTCCCTCCCGCGGTCCTGAACCACATAGAGATTCTCGGTCAACTGGGCCTGCTCACCTTCATGTTCCTCACCGGATCCACCTTGGACCTCCGGCACCTGCAGGGGCAGGGGCGCGTGGCGGTCGCGGTCAGCCAGGCCGGAATCCTGGTACCCCTCCTGCTGGGCGGCGCACTCGGCCTGGCCATGTACGGGCCGCTGGCGCCCGAAGGGGTCAACCGGGGTACCTTCACACTGTTCGTCGCAGTCGCCATGAGCATCACCGCCTTCCCCGTACTGGCACGGATCCTCACCGACCGCGGGATCTACCGTTCCCCGCTGGGCGGCCTCGCCATGGCCTGTGCCGCGGTGGACGACATCACCGCCTGGTGCCTGCTGGCCCTGGTGGTCGCCGTCAGCCGCGGGGGGACACCGCTCGACTCGCTGACAGCCGCGGCGCTGGTGGTGCTGTACACCGCGGTAATGCTGCGGCTGGTACGGCCTCTGCTGGAGAAGGCGCTGCGGTCGCGGTCCGGACCAACCGTCCTGGTGTGGCTGTTCTGCGGCGTGTGCCTGTCCTCGCTCATCACCGACTGGATCGGGGTCCACGCCTTCTTCGGTGCCTTCGCGTTCGGCGTCGTCACCCCGCGCGGTTCCGACGCGGTCGAGCAGGCAGTGGGAGCACTGCGATCGGTCGTCGTCCCGCTGTTGCTGCCCTTGTTCTTCCTGACGGCCGGCATGCATGCCGACGTCGCAGTCCTAGCGGCCGATCCGGCACAGTGGTTGTGGCTCGGCGCCATCCTCGTCGTGGCCCTGAGCGGAAAATGGGGAGGCGCCACCGCGGCGGCCCGGCTCAGCGGACTCCCCTGGCGCCAGGCCCTGGCACTTGGCGCCCTGATGAACTGTCGCGGGCTGACCGAACTCATCGTGCTCAGCGTCGGCCTGGACCTCGGCGTCATCGGCCAGGACCTCTTCACCATGCTGGTACTGATGGCACTGCTCACCACCGCGATCACCGCGCCCGCAGTCGCCGCCTTCGGTTACGGATCCCGCCCACGAAACGGACCCGCCGGTACCACGAGCAAGGCAAGTGACATGGCCGAGGAGAGCGCGGAACCGCCGAAGCCCGACGACACGGTCCGCTCCGGGTGACGGACGGTCGCGGGGAGAGTCTGCGGCAGTGGCGGGCTCCAGCGGCCTAGGGCCCTTCTGATGGATCTCCGTGGAGGAAGGAGCGGCGTCCGGTGCGTGCTCTCGGCGCGGTGCGGCGAGCGGGGACACCTCCCACGCCCTTCGGGCAGTGGGGAGCGTGCTGGACGTCGCGACGCCGCGGAGATCCGTCAGAAGGGCCCTAGTTGTATTGATCACGAGCGTTGTTGACACTGGCCGGGCTTGATCATGGCGAAGACCTCCGGTGTGGTGGAGCTGTCTAGGAACGCACCGCACGGAGGTCTTCGTGTCCCACCGTAATGCCCGGCTGACCGTTCACGGCAGGCGGCTGCTGGTCGAACGTATCCGCTCAGGTCGCCCGGTCGCCCATGTCGCCGCCGAGATGGGCATCTCCCGCGTCACGGCCCACAAGTGGATCCGCCGCTGGCAATCCGAGGGCGAGCCGGGCCTTTGCGACCGCTCCCGCGGCCAGCCACCGATCAGCCGTGTGAACAACGCTGCGGGTCAATACACCTAGTCGGTGCGGACTCCGACAGCCGCTTGTCCTTGCGCTACCGGGCGGTCTTGCGCGGGTCGGCCTTGAAGTTGACGCTCCAACACCCAAAAATGAACGTTTCCGCAGGTCAGGGGCCTGAACTGGTGGGGCGGGTGGGACTCGAACCCACGGCCGACGGATTATGAGTCCTTTGAGGATCTTGGCGGTCCTTGTCGATCCATGCTCATCTTGGCCGTTTTCCCAGGTCAGACGAGGTTTGGCGCCTCGGTCCTTCTCGGCCCTTGTCAGTCTTTTCCGATCCTTGTGTCCAACCTGCGTCCAGAACGCGCCCTGGACGGACGCGCACACCCGGTTCAAGGATCCTCTCCCCAGCTGATGAGAGGGTCTCGAAATCTTCTAGTGCGGGTTGTTCGGAGGCTGCTCCAGCACCACCTGTCCGGATGGGCGTTGGGGCAGCAGCGGCAGATGCTGGATCCATGAGCGGCCCGGGCCGGGGTGGAGTGTGGAAGTTCACACCCCGGCCCGGGTCTCATCGCAGGTGCTTCGCAGGCTTGGTGGCGGCGTTGAGCAGGTACTCCAGGGGGCCGCGGCGGAAGAAACGGGACCAGATCGCGGCGAACAGGATGGCTCCGAGGACGTACATGATCAGGGGCAGCCAGGACTGCTGGGTGCCGGTTCCGGCGGGCGTGGACAGTGCGGACTGTGCGAGGAAGTGGCCGACGTAGGCGGTCAGGGACATGGTGCCCACGGCAATGACCGGCTTGGCCAGGCGGCGCAGTCGCGGCAGACGGTCCATCGCCACCGTCGCGCCCACGATCACGAGGATCGCGATTCCGACGCTGCCGATGATGTCGAACGTGGTGCCGCTGTGCGGCCCGGCCTTCAGGAGAAACGACGCGGACATGTCGGGGAACGACCCTGCATCAGCGGGCATCGACCCGCTGCCGGTGGGCATCGACCCGGAGCCGCCGGACGACGGCCCGTCTTCCGCGAGGCTCCGCAACGCGCCCTTGCCGGCGAGCAGCAGGGACATGCCGTAGGCGGCCGCGGTGAGGGTGGCGCCGAGCGCGGCCAGACGCTTCTGGATGGTGCCGCAGGAGAGGTCGAGGCGGCCCAGCGCCATGCCCGCGATGACGAACGACATCCAGGTGAGCGCCGGGTAGAAGCCTGTTAGCAGCAGATCGAGGACGCCGACCTCGCTGAGGTGACGGAGCGGGTCGTAGGTGTTGATGCTCTGCTGGACCGACGGGGTCAGCAGCGAGGTGAGGACGAATGCCAGCTGCGGTGTGACGAGGGCGAACGCGGCCGCGATGATCGCGAGGGTCCTGGCGCTCAGTCGCACCAGGGGCAGGGCGAGGAGGAAGTAGACGCCGTAGAAGCCGAGGATGATCACGCCCCCGTACTCCATCGCCATCACGGTGCCCAACGCCAGCAGGATCACGGCGCGGATCGCGATGCGGGCCCTCGCCTGCCGGCCCGCCAGGCCGGTCTTGGGCTCGCGGCGGCCGGCGAGCAGCATCAGTGAGAACCCGGCGAGGGTGGCGAACAGGACCGACGAGTGGCCGTCCGACATGTATCGGATCCAGCTGGCGACGCCAGTCGTGGCGGAAAGCGGGGGGCCGATGTGCACGACGTACATGCCGAACACCGCCAGCGCGCGGGCCAGGTCCACCCCGACGAGGCGTCCCATCGAGGGACCGGGCGAAGCCGGGGACTCGCGGGAGGTCTGGGGCGGCGGAGGCGAGTTCTCCTGCGGAGCTGATGTCTCCTGCGGCGGCTGTGTCTGTGTCATACGGAGAACCTCGCGTGGACGTCCGGGGACGGACCATCCGGCAGTCTTCGGGCTCTCCCCCGCCGATCGGCGGGTACCGCCCTGCCGACAGGCGGAGTCTCGTCCTGACCGGTCGGTCCGGTGCGACCGGACGGGCGGTGTTGTCCGGCCACTTGGCGGGGGTGGACCCGACGGTTGCCGGATGGGCCCGTGGCGGCCGGGCTTGAAGACTGGAGGCATGACAGACCGCGCCGACACAAGGAGCGCGAGGACTGCCCCGGCACTTCGCCCCGCGTACCGGGTTGTGACGCCGCGACACCGCAGAAGAAGGGAACTTCGTGAACACCGCATCCGCTCCGACGACGGATGAGCCGTCCCTGTCCGCCCGGGAGACGATCAAGGCACTGGGCGCGTATGTGCGGCCGCACCGGTGGGCGGTCGCCCTCGGTCTGTTGTGCGCCCTGGTCGGGGCCGCCGGGGGGCTGCTGCAGCCGCTGGCCACGAAGGCGCTGGTGGACCGGCTGGCCTCCGGTGAGACCATCGCCGGGATCCTGATCGCGCTCACCGTGCTGGTGGTGCTGGGCTCGGCGGTCGAGGCGTTCGGCGCGTACGTGCTGGAGCGGACGGCGGAGTCGGTGGTCCTGGCCGCGCGGCGCACCCTTGTGGGGCGGCTGTTGCGGTTGCGGATCTCGGAGTGGGAGCGGATCCCGCCGGGTGATCTGATGTCCCGGGTCACTTCGGACACCACGCTGCTGCGGGCGGTCAGCACCCAGGCGGTCGTCTCCGCGGCCACCGGCGCGGTGGCCTTCGTCGCGGCGGTCGTGGTGATGGCGTTCCTGGACGTCGTGCTGCTGGGTGTGACGCTCGGTGTGATCGTGTTGGTCGGTGGGGCCGCCGCGCTGGTGATGCCACGGATCGCGCGGGCCACCGAGCGGTCGCAAGAGGCGGTCGGGGAGATCTCCGTCGGATTGGAGCGGTCTCTCGGGGCGTTTCGCACGGTGAAGGCGTCCGGTGCCGAGGAGCGGGAGACCGCTCGGGTGGTGGCGGCGGCGCGGCGGGCGTGGCGGCACGGTGTGAAGAGCGCGAAGTGGGAGGCCGTGGCGGGCTCGGCCGACGAACTCGCCGTACAGCTGGCCTTCCTCGCGGTGCTCGCGGTCGGCGGGGCGCGGGTGGCGTCCGGGGAGATCCCCGTGTCCACCCTCATCGCCTTCCTGCTGTACCTCTTCTATCTGATCGAGCCGGTGTCCAAGCTGGTCGACGCCGTGACCTCCTATCAGGAGGGGGCGGCCGCGGCCTCCCGCATCGCGGCCGTGGAACGCCTCTCGACGGAATCGCCCGCTCGGCAGGCGGACGCCCTGCCCCGGCAGGGGACAGCCGCGCCGGGTCCGGCGTCGGTCCGTTTCGAGGACGTGTCCTTCCGCTACCGTCCGGGCCTGCCGTACGTCCATCAGCGGGTATGTTTCGAGGTACCGGGTGCCGGGATGACGGCCTTCGTGGGCCCCTCGGGTGCGGGCAAGTCGACGATCTTCGCGCTCATCGAGCAGTTCCACGAGGCCACCGGTGGCCGGGTCCTGGTCGACGGCAAGGACGTACGGCACTGGCCGCTGTCCCAACTGCGGTCCGCCATCGGATACGTCGAGCAGGACGCCCCGGTGCTGGCCGGCACGCTCCGCGAGAACCTCGTCTTTGCCGCGCCCAATGCGACGGACGACGCCCTCCGCGATGTCCTGGCCCGCACGAAGCTCGACACCCTCGTCGAGCGTCTGCCCCACGGCCTGGACACCCCGGTCGGCCACCGCGGCTCGAAGCTGTCGGGCGGTGAGCGGCAGCGCATCGCCATCGCCCGCGCCGTACTGCGCAAGCCCCGCCTGCTGCTGTTGGACGAGGCGACCTCGCAACTCGACGCCGTCAACGAGCTCGCGCTGCGGGACGTCATCGCGGACGTGGCCCGGGAGACCACTGTGCTGGTGGTGGCCCACCGCCTGTCGACGGTGACAGGCGCCGACCGGATCGTCGTCATGGACGCCGGCCGGGTCCGGGCCGTGGGCACCCATGAGGAACTGGTGGACCAGGACCGGCTGTACGCGCGGCTGGCGGCCACCCAGCTCCTGGCCCCCGCGCGATGACCCACCACACGCAAGGTTGTCCGGTCGTCCACTGTCCCAGTCCCGGCCGGACAACCCCAGGCACCGACACCCACGGAAACCAAGACCGCGAAAGGCCGCCTATGCGCGCCGAGTCCGCCGTCCGTTGCAGACGTGGGCTATGGGACTGGCTGGCCCAGCCGACTGCGCTGTTCGGCGGCGTGTACGGGCTCCTGGTGTCGAGTTCGGCCGTTGCCGCGCTCACGCAGTTCGGCGAGGTGACTCGGGCGGCGCGCATGGACGACGCCGTGTGGGTCCTGTTCACCGCCCTTGCCTCGGCCCTGGCTCATGGATACGCCCACCAGATCGCTCACCGCGATGCTCAGGGCCATCCCGGCATACGGGGAGTGGTGCGCGCAGTCCTCGCCGAATGGCCGCTGGTAGTGGCGGCGTTGCCCACCACACTGCTGCTGTGGGGGGCGGGCCTTGGCTGGTGGCACTCCACAGGCATCGAGTACGTCGCCTTCGGAATCAACACCGTCCTGCTCCTGGGCTGGGGCCTGCTCGCCTCCCGGGCCGCAGGCCGTACGTGGGGACGAGCCGTCAGGATCGGCGGTACTGACGCGCTCTTGGGAGTGGCCGTCGCCTTGGTCAGCACCCTGCTGAAGTGAGGCGGCGATCAGGGCTGTCAGCCTGGTTCCGGCATCCTCACCGGGCTGACGCGGCACCGGACACGGTCAGGACGGGGAGCTGGACAAAGGGCAAGCCGGCGGAGCACGGTCCAGGGGCGTCGGCGTGCGCTGCCGGTTGAGGCTCACGTGTGAGCCGCAAGCCGCAAGCCGCAAGCCGACAGAACAGCATGTCAGTCCGCGCTCAGGGGAACCCTCAGCCGCACCCGGTAGCCGCCCTGAGCAGTCGGGCCCGCGTCCAGGGTGCCGTGCAGGATCTCGGCCCGTTCCCGCAGGCCGACCAAGCCCTGCTGCGAACCGGGCAAGGAGAGGGAGGGGCGCGTGGGAGGGGTGTTGGTGACGGTCACTCCAATACCGTCCCCGTCCTGCCACAGCTCGACGCGAGCGTTGGCGCCGGGGGCGTGCTTGCGGACGTTGGTCAGCGCCTCCTGAACCGTGCGGTAAAGGGCGCGTTGGGCGGGTGTGCCCACGGTGGGCGGCAGCTCACCCGTCAGCTCCGTGTGAGTGCCGCTGGATTCGACCAGTTTGCGCAGGTCGGCCAAGGTGGGCTGCGGCGTCAGCTCGGTGGATTTGCCGCCGGAGGCGCGCAGCAGCGTGACCATGGTGCGCAGCTCGTCGAGGGTGGTGACGCTCAGCGAACGGATCGTGCGGGCGGCCTCCTTGGCGTCCGCGTCCCGCGCGGCGACCTGCAACGCCCCGGCCCGTACGGCGATCAGGCTGACCTGGTGGGATACCACGTCGTGCATCTCGCGGGCCAGCTGGGCGCGTTCACGGGCGAGCACGGCCTGGGCGTGCAGGGTCCGCTCGTGCTCCCTGGCCTCCTCGACCTCGGCCAGCCGCCGCGCCAGGTCCCGTCGTGCCTGGAGAAGCTGGCCGAAGAGGACCGGGGCGACGCTGGTTGCCAGGCCGTACACGAAGAAGACCAGCGTCATGGTCCGGTCCGCCTCGGCCAGGGGCCACGGAGTACTGCTCGCGACGGCGGCCAGGACGACGCACACCGCGAGGAGACGGCGGTTGCGGGAGCGTTCGGCCAGCGTGAACAGCGCCGCGAGCACAGCGACGGCGACATCCTGCATCAGCGCGATGGGCAGGGTGAGCAGGAAGACGCCGAGCGGGAACCTGCGCCGGAACGCCAACGCGGCGCAGCCGACCGCGGCCAGCGTGACCTCGGGACGCGTGTGCTCCCACATGTCCACCACCAGCACATCCACGGCCGCCACCGCCACCAGGACGATGTCGACGACCGGCGCGGGAACCCGCTGCCACACGGCACGTGCACGGCTCATCGGCCGGCCTCCGACCGCGGGCGCTCGTCGAGCAGCCCGGCCCGCTGCGCCAGCAGCGCGGCCTGCACCCGGCTCGTCACCCGCAGCTTCGTGAGGATCGCGCTGACGTGGTCCTTCACCGTGCCCGCGCCCAGGTGGATGCGCGCCCCGATGTCGGCGTTCGACAGTCCCTCCGCCACCAGGACGAGGACGTCGCGCTCCCGCGCGGTGAGCAGCCGGACCCGCGCGGCCTCCTCGTCGACGGCCGCCTCGGTGCCGGGGTGGCTGTGCAGCAGCGTCCGCGACGCCTTGGGCGACAGCACCACACCGCCCGCGACCAGGGTCCGCACCAGGTGGGCAAGCTGCTCCGGCTCCGTGTCCTTGAGCAGGAAACCGGCCGCGCCGGAGTTCAGCGCGGTCAGGATGTACTCGTCGGCGTCGAACGTGGTCAGCATCGCCACCACCGGCGGATCCGGCATCGTGCGCAGCTCGCGCAGGACGGTGAGCCCGTCGACGTCCGGCATCCGGATGTCCAGCAGCACCACGTCCGGCCGCTCCCGCCGGACGGTCTCCACCGCGTGGCCGCCGCTCGCGGTCGCGACGACCTCGATGTCCTCGGACGCGCCCAGAATGAGTTCGAAGCCCGAGCGGACCAGTGCCTCGTCGTCCACCACCACTACCCGGATCACGCGCCCTCCGCCTCATCTTCGTTCATGCCGTCCGGCCCATGTCGACTCGACCCTAAAGCCACGTAGAGCTCTTGCGGCCCGGCGAGCGGCAGCTCCAGCCACACGGCGGGGTAGCACCCACCACTCGGCAGGGACACGGCAGCCTTCTGCCGGATAGTCCATGATCGGCCCGGGTCTCCAGCCTGAGGGTCATGACCCATCACCCAGACTCCCGGCCGCTTACGGCCGACGCGCCGTCCCTTGAACGCGAGCGCAGCGAGCCCTCGACCGGCGCGCCCGGCGTGGGCCGGCTGATCGGGCTGGACCTGGCCCGCGGCCTGGCCGTCTTCGGCATGTACGCGGTCCACGTAGGCCCCGCTCCCAGCCAGGGCGGGGTCATCGGCTTCCTCATGGAGCTGGCGCAAGGCCGCTCCTCCGCCCTGTTCGCCGTCCTGGCCGGCTTCGCGGTCGCCCTCATCACCGGGCGCCGCACACCGAAGACCGGCCTGGCCGGCCGCCAGGCCGCCGCCAAGGTGATCATCCGGGCCGTGATCCTGCTTACCCTCGGCACCGCCCTGACCATGACCGGTACCCCGGTCGTGCCGATCCTCGCCTTCTACGGACTGTTCTTCCTGCTCGTGCTGCCGCTGTACCGGCTGAGAGCCAAGCCACTGGCGTTGATCGCCGTCGGATGGGCCCTGGTGGGTCCGCAGCTGCTGTACGCGCTGAAGCCGGTGGTCGGCGGCCGCGTGTTCCTCTCCTACGGCCAGGCTGACGGCCCCGTCTCACTGTTCTTCACCGGCGGATATCCGGCCCTGACCTGGGTTCCGTTCGTGATCGCCGGGATGGCTGTCGCCCGCTGCGACCTGGCCACCACGGCCGTCCGTGTACGCCTCGCCCTCACCGGCGTCGCCCTCGCCGTCACCGGCTACGGCGGCTCCTGGCTGACGGTGCGGCTCATACCCGGTGCCGCCGAAGCCGTCCGGAAAGCCGAAGAGGGGCCGGGCATGTCGTCGGTGTCGTCCGTATCCCCCGACAGCATCGGCATCTTCGACGACACCCCCGCCGGGATGCTGGCCTCAGCCCCGCACAGCGAGGCGACCCTGTCCATCATGGCCGCCACGGGTGTGGCAATCCTGGTGATCACCGCGTGCCTGGCCGCCACGGACGCCTTCCCCCGGCTGCGCCGCCTGGCCAAGCCCGTCATCGCGGTCGGCTCGATGTCACTGACGGCGTACGTCTACCACATCGTCGCCATCTGGCTCCTGGGCACCGAGACATCGGCCGTCCGGCCGCTGCACATCCTGCTCGGCTTCATCGCCTCCGTCACCGTCCTCGCCACCCTCTGGTCCCGCTTCTTCCGGCGAGGGCCGCTCGAATGGCTGATGGGCAGGGCGACCGGACTGGCCCACCGCATCCGATAAGACGCATCGGGGTGGGGCACTTCCCCCGGATGCCGTTCCGACGCGAGTTCGGGCGTCACCCCGCCGCTCGCCTCCGTGATCCATATCGATGAGAAGTGACGCCGCTCGGCCTTCAGACGGAGCGGAAGAACTGCCGGCTCGTGGTGAGCCTGCCGACCCGCGGCACTCCGGCGACCAGCTTGACCACCACAGGCGTTCTTGTACGACCGAGACCGGGCCCCCGCCGATCCGAGGGGCCACGCCGGCCGACAGGCGGGGGACCTCCTGAAGCCCGGCGGATGGTCGACCGCCCCCGCCTCGGCAAGGTTGTCCCGGTGACCGAGATCGAAAGCCCCAAGAAGGCGCCTGCCCAGCCCTTACCCGCACCCGAGTCCGCCCCGGCGACGAAACGCCCTCCGTCGACCGCACGGCTGGTCGGAGTGGACCTCGCCCGTTCCTTGGCCGTGTTCGGAATGTTCGCCGTGCACGTGGGCCCCTTCAACCCCTTCCCCACCTCCGGCGACGGCGCCGGCACCTGGTTCGTCTGGCTGGCGAGCGGCCGGGCCTCGGCGCTGTTCGCTACCCTCGCCGGGTTCTCGCTGGTGCTGATCGCCGGCCGCCTGGAGCCGCAGACCGGACTGGCCGGCCGACAGGCGAAGGCCAGGATCGTGATCCGGGCCGTGATCCTGCTCGTGGTGGGCACCGCGCTGGCGATGACCGACTTCGGCGGCGGCGTCATCATCAACTACTACGCGGTGTACTTCCTGCTGGCCCTGCCCCTGCTGCGGCTGCGGGCCAGGACGCTCGCGACCATCGCGGTCGCGCTCGCGGTCGTCGCACCGCAGGTGGCGTACTGCCTGCGGGCGCTGCTCAGCGATCACACCCCTGAAAGGGCAGGGCTCGGCGGCGGGCGGGCATACCTCTGTTGAGGGGTGTGCGGCCGCCGCCGAGCCCTGCCGGTTCTGGTGCCAGGTCCCGTCGGTAGAACCAAGCCCGCCCGCTCCTGCACACCGGATCACGTCACGCATGAGCAGGGGCCATCGATGCCTCTCGATGGACGGGATGAGCAGGAGCACCGGTGCGACTATTTGTGGGGCGGGACCCGCCCAGTCCGGACCGTCCCGCCATGTCTGTCGGTCCTTTCCGGACCGTTTCCAGTACGGGCCGTTTTCGCGTCCCAGCTCGGACCGCACCCCATTCGGGCGGCCTCCGTACCCAGCGGCCGACCCAGCAGAGCCGCCTACTCGAAGGTCCCTGGCAGCACTTCTGAATCCTCGCGTCCAGCCAGCGTCCAGAATCCGGCACCCAAGGCCTCGTGCACGCCACCCGCGGGAACCTGCCCCGTCGTCAGACCACGAAATCTGCGCAGGTCAGAGCGATGCGACCTAACACCGACCACAACGGAGCCGAACTCACGAGCAGCGGATTCAGTCCGTTCAAGCAAAGTTGACGATCCGGCAGGACAAAATGAACGTTTCCGCAGGTCAGAGACCTGCACAGGTGGGGCGGGTGGGACTCGAACCCACGGCCGACGGATTATGAGTCGGTAGGTTTCCCGCTGAGCGCCTCTGGATCGCTCTGGATACTCTGGAAATCCCTGGTGAGCGAGCTCCGTCACTCCGGCTCACTCCGAGGATTCCGGCCCTCTGCGGGACGTCCGCTCACGCATCGCTCACGCAACCTGGGTGGGCTGCACGGGTGTTGAACTGGGACGACTCCATTGTCCCGCACTCCCCCGCTCACCACAACGGGCAGACATGCAGCGGCCCCGGTTACCGAATTTGGAGGCGCTCCATGATGTCGGCGATCTCGGCGCGGGCGGCAGTGTGCTCCTCGTTCGTGATGCTGCTGCGTGGTCGGCATACCCACGTCTCCACCACGCCCGCGACGGTGACGAGTGGCACGTGGTACGACCCGTCTCCGTCGTCGTGGCGCGGCAGTCCGCCCTCACAGTGCGGGCAGTATCCGGGTCGTCCGCGGAGCTGGTAGCGCTCGCCCTCGGCCGTACACCAGGCGCCCTTCCGCCCGCGCCGCTGGTATGTCCGATCGAGGTTCGGATAGGAGGGGTCGCGGTAGGTCTCTACGACGCCCTCCTCGGCCAGCTTGCGGACGGCCCTGCGGGTGCTGACCAATTGGGACCGGGTGGGCTCCTCAACGGCGTAGACGGCGGCGGCCAGCTTGCTCATGGCGACGCCCTTGAACGCGGGCGCCGCGGTGACCTGCTCAATGACGGCCCGCTCGACGCGGCCATGGCCTCTGCTCATGACGCCCTCTCTAAGTGTTGCCTAGCTACGCCCAATTGTAGAGCTAGGCAACACTTAAGCGTCTCGGCGTCAAGACATGGAGCGGCCCCGGTCGGCGTCGGGGGACTGCCGGCCGGGGCCGCGGGGATCGTCACCGGTGCGATCGGCGTGCCACGCCGGTGACGGGGTCTACTTCCACTCGGTGTGTGCGTAGCGGTCCTTGTGGGGGCCCGAGTGGCCGGGCTCCCACGTGCAGCGGCCCCTCCTGTGCGGGTTGCGCACCCAGCAGTACCCGGCTGCTCGACCGGCCCGGAGGTCGTCGCTCTGCTGAGTGCGGTTCTTCTGTTCGTCAGTCATCGGCTCTGCTCCTTCGGGGTTCGGGTGGGCTGTCGGGGCCGGCGGCCGTGGCACCAGCAGCTACAGCGAATGGTCATGATGGGCGCCTCCCATGAGGGGGCGCCCGTCCGCCGTATCACCTTGGGCCCGCTGCACAAGCGGCACATGCCCAGCTGGCACTCGGCCGTCTTCTCGTCGCCGCTCACGGCCGGTCAGCGAGCGGGACCAGGCGGTGCTTGTCGCGGCACGGCGGGCAGGCAAACAGTGCAGGGCCGCCCCCTCGGGAGACCGGCTCGATGACGTCGATCAGCCGGACGTCCTCGGCGTCCCCGCCATGCCAGCAGCAGTAGCCGTAGGCGGTGGGGGTGGTCACGGGGTCTGTGGTCTCGGGTTGTGTGCTGCTCATCTGCTGTCCTTCATGGCTTGGTCGTTGGCAGCCGGCGGGCTTGAGGAGCCCGGTCACCGGCTGGCCCCTAACTGCGCCCACAGCCCGCACTCGTCGATGGTGAGACCGGAGGTGTGGGCGAGGCCGGTGATGATCTGCCAGCCAGGCCCGTGACTGTGGATGAGCGGGAGCGGGTCGGGGCCCTGCGCCGTGATGCGGATGCGTGCACCCGCGGTCGACAGGGTCATCTCGACGGCGGGGGCGCCCGAGCCGAGGATCGCGAGGTACAGCTCGTTCGCGATCACCGGGGCGTCGGGGTGCTTCACGCGGCCAGCCACCCACAGGCGGACATGGGCGGCTTCGATGGGCTCGGCCTTGAACGCCTTCTGCCACGTATGACCCGACTCGGGCATAGCTGTCCCCCGGATTCAACGGTTTCCGGATACGGGTAATGCTTATCCGTATCCAGATTGTCGGCGTGATTGGCGCTGGTCAAGCGGGACGGGAGAGTATGTGTATCCGGATTGACGTGATCGCTCGAAGTGGGGGTGTCTCGGTGGCACAGCCTGAGTACCTGCGGATCGCCGCCGACCTGCGACGCCGCATCTCTCCGGGCGGGGAGTTCGGGCCGGGCGACCAGATCCCGACGATCCCCGAACTGTGCGCCGAGTACGGCGTATCCGAGGCCCCGGTTCGCAACGCGCTGCGCCTGCTCGCCAGCGAGGGCCTCACCGAAAGCCGGGCCCGCGCCGGCACACGCGTGCGCTCGCGGCCTGCGATCCACCGAATGGCCGCCGACCGCTACCGCTCCGTGCCCGGCGCCAAGTCCACCCCGTACACCAAGGACCAGGGCATCGGTTGGACTGAGTACCGGCTCGACAAGCGGTTCGAGCGGGTCCAGGCCGACACCGAACTGGCGGCGCTGTTCGAGTGCGAGGTTGGTGAGCAGCTGCTCGCCCGGCACTTCGTGTTCCACGACAACGACCAGCCCACCCAGATGTCGACCAGCTACGTGCGCTGGTCCGACGTCGCCGGGACGCCGGTCGCCGACCCGATCAACGAGCCGTGGCCGGGCGGCACGCGGGCGCAAATGGCGAGCCTCGGCATCCGGGTCACGGCGATCACGGAGTCGTTCACTGCGGCCATGCCCACCGAGCTGGAGGCGGCGACGCTCCGCCTCGGCTCCGGCGTGCCAGTCCTGCGGTACACGCGCAAGCACATCGCCGACACCGGCCGGATCGTCGAGGTAGCTCACCCGATCGTGCGACGCGGCGACACGACCATCGTCGACTTCCGCATCGAGCTCGACGACTAAGGGGTAGCGCGACGGCCCTGGTTATGCGCTACCCCTGGGCATGACGAATCGCCCCCTGCACGGCCGCGTGGACCGTGCAGGGGGCGTTTGTTCATGGGTACTGGCGGCGGTTGGGGTCGAGGGCGGCGGCGAGGGGCCCGTTGCCGTCGCTGTTGCCGGGCTCGTCGGGCGGCGGGGCGTCGGTGCGGCGGCAGACGAGGGCGTCCGGGTCCCACTCGGGCGCCTGCAGGCTGTACCCGTTGGGGCAGGTCTGCCCGTCCGCGCCGTCCTTACCGTCGGCGCCGTCGCGGCCGTCCCTCCCCGGGGGGCCGCTCGGCCCTGGAACGGTGGAATCGGCCCCTGGTGGCCCTGATGGTCCGGGGACTGTGGAGTCCGCCCCGGGCTGGCCGGGTGCACCGGACGGGCCGGTGGCGCCGGGTGATGGGGTGATCGTGGGGGCGGGTTTCCCGGGGTCGCCCTTGTCTCCCTTGTCGCCCTTCTCTCCTGGGACGGGGATCGGCACGGGGACGCGGGCGCGGTCGTCGAGGTCCTCAACGGCCTTGCTGGGATCGGGCACTGCCGGCGTCACCCCTTCGGCTTTCACCTGCTCGCGCAGGATCCGCACGTCGGAGGCGAGCGTGGATACGGCGTTGCCGCGCCGGTCTGCCTCGTCGGCGAGCTGGTTGTACCAGGACCAGCCGATGACGGCGAAACCGGAGAGCACCAACAGCCAGCAGAAGACGGCGATCCACCGCCAGTGCCCGGCGAGCGCCTGCTGTGCACGGGTCACGGATCGCCTCCCAGCTCGACGACTTTGATGCGGAGGCGGGCGACTTCTTCCCGGTCGATGAGGCGTCGCTCGAGCAGTTCCTCGATCTTCTGGTCCCGGGCGGTGAGCTGCTCGCGCAGCTTGTCGCGCTCTTCTTGAATCTGGTCCATCTCGGCGTTCATGCGGGTGGTTGCGTTCTCGCCCCGCTTGCCGAGGTACGCCACCAGGCCGCCGACGACCGCGCCTACGCCTACGAGCAGGCTGCCGATGGTGGTGGCGTCCAAGGCGGCTCCGATCGGTCAGACGTCGGAGCGCGGCGTGTGCGGCGCCGCCCATCCGGCGACCGCCGCTGAAGCGGCTGGCACGAGTGCGAGGACGAACGGCTCCAGGGCGTCGGGCATGCCGGAGATCAGGGACGGGTCGTCGGTGACGGCGCCGAGGATCGCCAGCCCGGCGAGGCTTGCCAGGTAGGTGAGGACCGAGGCGGCCTTGACCTTCTTTTCGATGGGGGCAGAGGCAGCAGCCATGGTCAGGACTCCTTCGTGAGTGTGTCGCCGAGCTGCTCGAGCGCGGCCTTCGCGCCGGCCTCCGCCGCGGCCTGGACCTGAGCCAGCGGCAGCCCGCCGTCCCGGGCGAGCGCCGCAACCGCGGCGGCGAGCGCGGCGACCTGCGCGGTGAGGGCGGCCGTGGTCTTGTCGATACGGCGGATGCGGGTCGTGTTGTCGTTGACGTGGGAGCCGAACGCCCAGTAGTGCTTGGGCGACTTGGGGTCGGCGCTGTAGTCGGCCGCGTCCTTCGGGGCCTTGAAGACGCCGTCGGTACCGGCCAGCGTCTCCAGGTCGTCCTTGGTGAATGCCACGTCGTTTTCCTCGGGGGTGGTGGTTTTGGGCGGGGTGGGCGACGCTGCGGGGCGGGGTGCTCCCGCCTTGACCCAGGCGTAGACGGCGTCACCTGGGCAGGCGGTGGCGTAGCCGTCGCGGTGGCCGCCGATCCACATACCGGCCGGGCCCTGGGTGCGGCAGTACTCCAGCGCGTCGCGGGCGCCGTGCAGTTGGGCGTCGGTGGGCTTGGTGAGGCCGGTGGAGCCGACCATGAGCAGCACCGCGTAGTCCTGCTCGTTCAGGCTGGTGTTGCCGTTCGCGCTGTTGCGGCGCTTGAGGCCGCGACCCTCGTACACGTAGCCGTGCGTGCAGACGACGAACGAATAGCCGATGTCGGACCAGCCGTTGCCGTCCATGTGCTGTGCCTGGATTTGACGGACGTAGTCGTCGCACTTGTCGTGGGACCGGTCACTGTAGGCGGTACCGAGGTAGTGGAACTTCACCCCGCGGCGCGGCCGGCTGTACGGGGTGGCCCCGTTGGGTGTGCGGTAGGCGCGGGCGCCCCACTGCGATCGAGAGACGAGCTTCACGGCGTCCCCCTTTCTGGGCATGAAAAAGACCCCGGCCGTCGGCGCGGGGCGTCGGGGTCAGGCTGCGGTTTCGTACAGGAACGTCATGCGGACCTGGGCGCCGGCGGCGAGGGTTTCCGGGAGTGTCGGGCTCATCCAGCCCAGGCGGGGGTTGGTGCTGCTGGAGGAGAAGAACGGGCTGGTTGTGCTAGCGGAGTTGCCGATCAGCATGTGCCCGGCCCACCGGTCGGTCCCGAGGAGTTGTGCGTTGCCGATGATGGTGGAGCCGGTGTTGGCGGAGGTGAAGGGCAGGCTGAAGCTGTAGTTGCCGGTGCCGTAGGTAGTAGTGCTGCCGGTGGTGAGGTTGATGTGGCAGAGGCAGGTTCGGCCGATCTTCATGTGTCGGCCGGTCAAAGTCCCGTTACCCAGGACCGGGTTCGTGGAGGACGACGTCCAGGTAGGTGTGTAGGCGGTCCAGGCGGCGAACATCGAGTTGAACTGATCGCGGATCTCCTGGTTCATGATCGCGGCGGACACGACCTCACCGACGACGAAGGTGCGCGGGGCGAACGTCACAGCTCCTCCATCGGTCCGGGATCCGGTACCGGGTCCGGCGGCCGGTTCGGGTTGTTCGGGTCGTCGTCGTTCCACCAGTTCCGCAGGGCAGGCTTCAGCGGCAGCAGTGCCGCCTCCACGGCGGCGATGTCCGCGGGGAAGATCAGCGCGCACCATCCCCACTGACACTCGGTGCAGGCGTACCGGGGGTCGGTCGGGGAGACGACGGCCGCCGAACCGCAGCTGGTGCAGTCGGCGAGCCACCGGTTCTGGTTGATGCGCGCGTAGTACGTCTCGTCGACCGTCTCGGCCGGCGGGACGACGCGGCGCCCCATCCGAGTCTCGTACCAGCGCCACACCAGCTCGGCGGCGGGCACGTCAGCCCACGCGTCGGGCGGCATGGAGGGCGGGGGCGTGTAGAACGTCTCGGCCCTGACCACGGCGATGGGCATGCGGGGGCTCCTAGTAGGCGAGGCGGGTGGTGGAGTCGAGGACGCTGTAGGTGGGGTCGTCGAGGACCCACACGGTGTCGGTGTCGGCCCGCGACGTGTAGAAGTCGAGGTGGTGCTGGTTCAGGCCGATCCGCTCGGTGTAGCCCTCGACGAACACGTTCGTGGTGGCGGCCGGTGCCTGGTCGGGCAGGCTGGTCAAGCCGATCACTGTGGACACGTCGGCATCCAGGAGGGCGCGGTAGGTTGCCACGGGCATCGAGTACGCCTCGACGGGCACCTGCCGGACTTCGGCGACCGGATTCGCGTACCGGCTGACGAGCCAGTTCGCCGCGTCGAGGGCGGAGTTGTCGCTGTTCTTGAACAGCTGCAGGTCCCGGGACTTCTCGCCGTAGGTGTCGATCGACGCTTGGTTGAGCACTCGCTGGGTGGCGCCGCCCGGCCTGCTCGCGGTGACGGTGTTGACCAGCTTCTGGTTGTCGTAGGCGTACTTGACGCCGTCCGTCTCCAGGTCGGGGTAGCTGAGTGTCAGCGCGGGCGTCGGGTTGTAGCGCACGTCCCTGGACTGGAACAGCAGCGGGCCCGAGTTCCTGGTTGTCAGGAGCTTGCCGGACTCGGTCGCCTCAATTTCCCGCATGTGGTCCAAGGCGCTGCTGCCCAGTGCGGCCTGCGACGCCACCGCGTCGAACGTACTGCCCTGGAAACTCACCGTGACGCCGGCGTAGGAGGCGAGGCGGGAGAGCCGGGCGTTGGCGGCTTCACCGATGTGCTCGGTCGTGCCTGTCGTGTAGTGGCCGGACAGCTCGGCCGCGGTCACCGACCGGCAGTAGACGGCGACGTGAGCGATGGTGCCCGACCACAGGCGCGTGTTCCGGTAGCCGCCCACCGACAGCGTGCGTAGCTGATCGCCGTTGAAGCTGCTCAGCGAGTAGGAGACGCCGTCGATGTAGAGCAGGTTCTCGAACTCGTTGTAGACCATGTGGTGCAGGGCGCCGTCGGCGAGGTTCGGGGTGGCGAACACGTAGGACTGGGTGCCGTTGCCGCCCTGGTCTTTCTCCAGGGCGAGCTTGCCGGTGCCGGACTCCAGCAGGATGACTACCTTGGTGGCGCCGTCGCTTGAGGCCAGCGCCATCAGGACGCGGCCGTTGGTGCTGGTGGAGAACCACGCCTCGGCCCGCACCCGGAAGCTGGTGTTGGCGTCGACGAAGTTGGGGCCGAGGTCGGCGGTGAGGTACTTGCCCGCACTCGTCGACGCCGGCGTGAACACGGGCGCTCCGCCCGCGCTGGCAGGTCCTGTGCCCGCGCCGAACTCGAGCGTGCCTCCGGCCCCGGTCTGCACGAGGGAGAGGGAGCCCACTCCCTGCGTGCCGGACAGGTCGCCGGCGCTCGCGCTGGCCTCCGGCTCGGTCAGCGGGTAGTAGACGGTCGGCCGGTCGAGCAGGACTTCCTGCACGAGCATCGGCTTCAGCGGCTTGGTGATGCTGGCCCACGTGAAGAGGTCCGAGCAGGTGATGGTGGCCGTGGACGCGAGGCCCTTCCACGCCACCGGCCACTGGTTGACGAGGCCGAAGAAGCGGGGGTGGACGGTCGCGCCGAGCCAGTCCCATTCGGCATAGTCGCCGGTGCCGCCGGTGCGGGTGCCGGTGAACTCGAAGTCGACGGTTTGCGAGGTCACCCAGGCGGGGGTGGCGAGGCTGCGGCGCACGGTCCAGGTGGCGCCGTCGCGGGAGGATTCCCAGTAGACGGTGCCCGCAGTCTCGCGGACGCGTAGCCACATGTGGTCGTAGGCGGAGTAGGTGAGGGACACCGGGCTGCCGTCACTGAACGACACCTGGTTCTGGCAGCTGAGGACGTTGGTGACGGGGTTGTAGGACCAGCCGATCCGGGTTCCGCTGGTGGTGGAGTGCACCCACATGCTCGCGGTCGCGGTCGACGAGCCGCCCGCAGCCGGTGCGCTGATCAGCCGGGCAGTCACCTTGGACCCGGTCAGGGTCCACTGACGGACGGTGCGGAATCCCGAGAACACCCCGGGGTCGAGACGGATGCGGGCCCGGCCGCCGGTCTCGCTCGCGCCGCCGTACACGGTCGGCCACAGCGCGGTGTTCACCCGGTTGTCGTCGAAGTCGTCGGACAGCATCTCGATCGGGTACGGCACCGACCCGGTCTGCGGCGTGAACGTCGCGACGCTGACCCGGATCGGAACGGCCAGCTTCACGTTCGGGTAGTAGGCGCCCGGCCGGTCCGGAGTGAACCGCCCGTCCGAGTTGTCGAGGACCAGGCTGCACGTCCCGGGCTGTATCTCGCCCAGCTCGTTCTCCGCACCGCGCGTGATATCGATCCCGCGCGACAGGTCGACGTACTGGGAGATGTCCGTCAGCGTGGGAGAACTCGCGGTCAGGGCGTGCCCGAACGCGACCTCGACGATGGTGTGCGTCACCAGACCTCCTCTCAGGCCAGGCCGAGATCGCCGCCGCCGTTGTTCCGCTTCAGCTCGCGCAGGGCCTCGCGGGCAGCCCGCGCGAACCCGAGCGTGTCTACGACCGCGCCGTCGACGTGGATGTGGATATCGCCGCCGCCGCGCCGCCCGGCGACAACCGCCGCCCGGCCGACGACTGGGGAAGCGAAAGCGCGCCCCGCGATCCGGCCCGCGACGGTGTCCATCGCCTGGTCGATGTACGGCAGTCCCTTGATGACGCCGACCGCCACGCCCTTCGTGGTGTTCTCCCCGTCGGGCATCATCTTGGTCGCCGGGCTCTTGATCCCCAGGGCCTTGCGCAGGGATCTCTGCATGGCCTTGGCGATCTTCTCCATGGCCTTCTCCAGTTGCTTCTCCTGGGAGAGGAGGCCCGTGAGGAAACCCTTCGACGCGTTCTTGCCGCTGTCGTACATGCGGTCCGCGCCGAGGCGGCCAAGGCTCGTCGTGCTCTTGTCCACTTGGGTTTGCAGGGAGTTGATCTGCTTGAACGTGTTCTTGTCCGCGCCGACGAGCGCACTCGCGTAGGCGTAGCCCGCCTCGGGGCCCATGTTGAGGATCTGCCGCAGCAGCCCCTTGTTGAGGCCCTTCTTGGCGAGGATGTCGATATACCGGGTGAACATCCGGATCTGCGCCAGCTTCGACGCCAGCCCGGCCTTGATGCCGCCCGCGGTGACCTGCTCGGGTTCCATCCCGAGGTTTCCGAGGCTGGCGCCCTGGCGCGCCGATGACGTGATTTCGCTGGCGTACTTCTTCGCCGTGGCGATGGTCGCGGCGACCTTGTCCCGCTTGGCCGCCAGGGCGAGGAGCTTCTTCGTTTCCCGGTTGACCATCGCGACCAGGCGGTTGTCCTTCGACCCGGAGAACGCAGTCCAGATGTCCTTCGCGAGATCCTTCGCAGTGGCCTTGATCTTGGCCCGGGATCCGGTCAGGCCGATGATCATGCCCTTGCCGACGTCGGCCATCAGCGCCTTCGTCTTCTTCGACGGAGACTTGATCTGCAGTTCCTCGCTGATACCGGCCGTGACCGCGGCCGCCATCACCCGGGCAGCCGTAAACACGCCGGACGTCGACCCCAGCCCCGCGGCAAGACCTTGAGCCGCGGCTACGCCCGCGCCCACCGTGCTGCTCAGCATCTTCTTGGTCGTCGCCGCATCGAAGACCCGGGCGTCGGCCCCGAACGTGACGATCTCCGGGCCCTCTTCGCCGACGATGGCCATCTCGCCCCGGCGGGGCGTACCACCGTCCGCGTATCCGTTGAGCTTGGCGTTGTTCCGGCCCGCGGTGGCCTCGACGTTGATGGTGTGGCGGACGGTGTAGATGTCGACGGTCTTGCCGCGGATCGCGTCGATCGCGCGTTTGATTGACCGCGCTGGCCCGCTCGCCCGGTCCAGCAAGGACGCCGTGACGTTCTTGTTCTTCAGCTCGCCGAGCTTGCGCTTCGCCGCGTCGACCTTGGCCTGCAGGTCCTTGATGGTGGCCTTGAGTGCGGCCTGCTTCTCCGGCGGCAGGCTCTTCATCTTCGCCTTGGCGGCCTCGATCTGGCTGGTCCAGTTGTTGATGTTCATCTTCAGCTTGCCCGCGGCCAGTTTCGGTGCGGACGAAGCCGCGAATTCGCTGGCCTTCTTCTCGGCCGTGGTAAGGCCGTTGAGGAAGCCGTTCTTGAACCGGTCGAAGTCCCGGTTGGCGGCCTTGAGCTTGTCGCCGATGCCGGGGACCCAGCCGAACGCCTTGGCACCGCCGGACACGATGGCGTCGAGCGCGGTCAGTACGCCGGTCGCCGCCAGCCGGAACCCGCGGATGATCACGGGGGTTGCGCTGATCGCGGCGCTGGTCATGTCGATCATCGCGCCGCCGAAGACCCGGGCGCCTTCCAGGACGGCGACCTTGTTGTCGGCGACCCAGCGGTTGAGCCGCTGCAGCGGGCCGACCGCCTTGTCTACGGACTCGCCGATCGGCAGGAACGCCGAGGCGATCCCCAGGCCGGCATCCTTCAGCGTTGGCCCGACGATCGCGCCGACGTCGCGGACCGTCTTCAGTCCGAAGCTGACGTCCTTGATCACCGGGCGCAGCAGTACGAGGACACCGCGCAGGCCGTCCATGGCGCCCGCCGCCAGGTTGCCGCCGATCTTGAAGGTCTCGCCGAAGAGCGGGCCGAGGGTGCGGCCCGCCTCGCCTCCCAGCCGGCCGATCCCGCCGAGGAGGCTGTTGACCGAGTCGAACAGCCCGTCGAGCATGTCCGCGGTACCGGGGATGCCGGTCTTCAGCCCGTCGAACATGTCGGGCAGACCCTTGGACAGGAGTCCGCCGATGCCGTCCGAGAACGCCTTGAGGGTGGGCCCGGAGGCGGCGCCGAAGTCGAGGAGGCTGCGGGTGAACGGGCCCATCGACCGGGTCATGTCCCCAACGAATTGAGTGCCCAGCTTCAGGTTCGTCTGCAGGTCGTCCTGGAACCCGGAGTCTTTGAGCAGGCGGCCGACGCCTTCGGCCGCGTCCCCGAACCCGGCGCCCATCTCGGTCGCACTCTTACCGATGATCTTCACGACCGGCTCGGCGTCCTTCAACGCCCGAGTGAAGCCCGGGAGCATCGCCTTCTGGACGTCCTTGCCGACGCCGGCGAACTCCCTCTTCATCCCGACGAGTTCCTCGGTGAAGGAACGAGCCTCGGGAGACAGCTTCTTGAGGGCCTCGGCGTACTCCTCCTTGCCCTTGCCCGCCGCCTCCATCGCATCGCCCACACCGGCGAAGCCCAGCTTCAGGGTGACCGCGGCGAGGGCGCCGCCGGCCATCATCGGCACCAGCGCGCCGAGCGCAGGGAGCAGCGACAGACCGGCCGCAGCAGCCACGCCCAGCATGACGCCGCTGAGTCCGCCGCCGGAGCTGCCCAGGGCCCCGGCAGCGCTACCGCCCGCCGAAGCCACATCGCCGAGGCGGCGCGCCACCACGGGCATTCCGCCCGCCATGGCCTGGGCAGCGTTCGAAGCCGAGAGGAAACGGCCACGCAGATCGCGCAGCCGGCCGTTCGCGTCGGTGGTGAACGTGGCAACACCGCGCTGCGCCTGGACGCTGGCGTCGGCGACGCCGAGAAGCCGCCGGGCAGCCGCCACCATGCGGGTGCCCATGCCGTCCGCGGAGTCGCCGGCCGACGTGAACCGGCCCTGTAGGTCCCGAATCCGGGTGTTGGCATCGGTGGTGAACTGGCGCACTGCCCGGGCGCCGCGCTCGCTGGAGTCGGCCAGGCGGCGGTGCAGGCGGGCCGCCGAGTCGCCGGCCTGGTTCAGAACGCGGGTCAGCCGGTCGTCGCCGTCGAGGACGAACCGCATCCGGTCGGCCATCACTCACCCCCTGACTGGGCGGCCCGGAGCCGGGCCTCGTGGTTGTCGATCCAGGTGGTGAGCAGGTCGAACTCTTCCTCGGTGAGGTCGTCGACGTCCCGCGCGGTGTAGTGCAGGTACAGCCCGAACAGGGGCAGGTAGGTCAGGCGGCGCTCGGTGAAGCTGGGATCGGCTCCGGCTCCAGGGCGGGGGCCGGGTCTTTTGGGGCCGTCACGTCGGCGATCGCGGCCTCTGCGTCCTCGCGGTTGAAGGCGCTGTCACGCAGTTCGTCGAACGCCTCGGCGAGAGCCTCAGGGGTGCTGCCGTACTCCTCGAGGAGAGCCTCGGCGTACCCCTTGACCTCGCGAGCGTCGAGCCGCGCCCGCAGCTCGCCCTCCCACGGATCGAAGTCTCCGTAGCGCAGGCCGGGTTCGGCCCGCTTCCTGATGACCCAAGCGACGGTGCGCATGGCGTTGATCTCGCCCTCGCTCACCGCTTCCTTGATGTCACGCCAGTTGGCGCCCGCGGTCCGCTCGGCGATCTGGATCTCGGAGGCGCGCAGCTTGCCCGCGTCGAAGTGCTGCTCGTCGGCGCCCTCCGGCGCGTAAATGATGATCACGGGTGCTCCTATTCGAGGCGGCGCCGGACGTCGTCGAGGACGCGGGCCACCTCTCGCTCCATACGGGGTGTGTGGCGGCGGACCGTGCGGTCCCACCAGAAGGGCGTGACGGTCTGGTTCGACCAGCGGCGCCGGTTGCCGAACACCGGGTGCCTGATCCGGCCGGGCGGCGGACCGGAGTTGATGACCTTGGGCATGTTCTTCAGGTCCGGCGGCAGGCGGCCCTTGTCGACCCACACGGTGGCGCCCGGCCGGCCGCCGGTCCGGACCGAAATGCGGATCGCGTCGGCGATCGTCGCCCGCAGCGGGCGCGTCGTCGGCGACGCTCCGCCGCGCTTGCCGGGGCTGCGGCCGGGCGATCCGATATTCAGGCCGCGCATCGTGGACTGCAGGTCGTCCTTCAGCGGCTCGGCCGCGCGGCGGATGCGGCGCTGCATGCTGGATCGGATGTTCTCCCCGCCGGCAGCCCGCAGTCTCCGCTGGAGTTCGAGCAGGCTGCCGGTGTTGAGGATCCGCACATCGCGGGTCACGGTGCACTCACAGCGTGACGTCGGTGGAGATGTACTCGATGCGCGGCTGGTTGGTGCCGTCGAAGAGACCCACGAAGTTGAACGTGGGCTTGACGACGCCGAAGCCGTCCACGACGGGCGGGCCCTCGTCCAGCTTGATCGCGGGGAGGGTGACTCGGAAGACCTCATTGTGCGGGCTCGCGATCTCCGGCCCGATGAACTCCCAGACGAAGCTGGTCGCACCGTCGGAGGTGTGCAGGTCGTCGAGCGTGGTGTGGGTGTAGTCCGTCTCCAAAGACCCTGTGATCTTCACCTGGTCGTTCTCGATCGGCTCCTTCTTCAGCGCCGACTGATTCGCGTAGAACCGCTCGACGTCCTGCGGCCTCTCGAACTTCACGCTGACCTTGCGGATGCCGTCGAGCGCGGTCTCCGCACCGAAGCCACCCACCTTGAGCGCCATCTGCCCGAAGTGGAACGGGCTCATGTTGGAGTACGACGCCGCCGCCAGGGTCTGCGTCTCGTCGCAGTCCTTGCCGTCGAACTCAAACGTACTGGTGAGCATCTCGCCCATACCGCACGCGAACTCACCCGAGGTGACCTTGCAGCCCAAGAAGGTCTTGTCGGTCACCGTGCCCGACGTCAAGGGCACGCCCTTCTGGATCGTCAGCGACTTGCCCGCCACGCTGGCCAGCGTGTGCGTCTGCAGATAGGCCGCCGTCGCGCCCTGCTGCACCGGCGTCACCGTCGTACCCATGAGCGCCTGCAGCAGCAGCCCCATGGCCTTGTTGGTGACCTCCATGTCGATGGAGCCCTGGACTTCCTTGCGGGTGAGTACCCGTCGCGACGACAGCGCCAGCAGGCGACCGGCCGCGATGCCGGCGCTCTGTGCGGTCGTCTTCTTGAGAGCGAGGCTCTCCTTCGTGAACTCGATGAACTTCGACGGCGCGACGAACGTGCCGTAGCTGCTTTCGGCCGCGATGCCCAGCTGGGCGCCGAGGCCAGACCCGATCGCCATGGATCAGTCCTCCTTCTGCGACGCCTTGGCCGCGGTCTTCTTGAGCGGCGCCGGCGGCGCCTGCTCGCCCTTGGGCTCCTCGACCGGCTCCCAGTTGCCGGTCTGGCAGACGTAGCCGTCGAACCGCTCGTCGGGCACCTCGACAACCTCGTCGGGCTGTACCTCGCGGTCACCGAGCTCGGGCACTGTGACCGGCTCAGGCCCGATGAAGCGCACACGCGCCATGGCAGTACTCCTCCAGTGAGTTGGATCAGATCCGGGCGTGGCAGGACACCGTGAATCCCAAGGCCACTCGCGCTCCCTGGTCGGTGAAGTACTGGCGCAGCGACGCCCGCGTCAGTTGCGCCCAGAGAACGGTGTTGTTGAGCGTCGGCGCCTCCGGGTTGGCGGCGGTCGCGCGCAGCTGCTGCTCGACAACGCCGAAGATCTGGAAGGCCCGGGTGCGCACTGCGGCAAAGCCGTCGTCCCCTGACCAGACGTCGAGCACGCACGCGATGGTGAACTCCTCGTCGCGTGTGCGGGCGCCCGCCGCGTTGAAGTCCTGCACGAGGTCCGCGCTGGAGTCTTCGCCGCCCGACCAGCCCACGGCCAGGAAGTCCTCCGTGGCAATGTCGTTGGTCGGTGGCCCGTCCGTGACCATCACGTCGTCCAGGCCGCTCGCCGCTCCGAGGATGGCGAGCAATGCCGCAATGGCCCCGGGAAGAGCAGAGGTTGCCATCTACCCCACCCCCGGCGGCAGGCTGTCCGGATCCAGCAGCTGCACCGCGCGGTTGGGGATCGCGAACCCCAGACCCGGCAGCGGCTCGGTCACGTCGAAGTCGTCCGTGCCACGCTGCGGCCGGCCTGGTCCCTGCCGTGTACGCCACAGATGCTGAAGGATGATCTTCCCGGCGCTGCGGATGTTCGCCCCGACCACGACCCGGCCGACGACGTAGACCATGCGCAGTGGGCCGTAGAGCACACCACCGTCCATCTTGGTGACGATCCCTGTCTCGCCGTCCAAATCCAGGTCTGCGACGGCGTAGGACGTGCCGCCCGTCACCGTGGCCACGGCGCTGGTGAGTTCGATGGCGGGTGTTTGGGTCAGTGCAATGGAGCGGGCCCTGGTGAAGCGCATGACCTCGGTGACGGAGCGCACGACCACAGGGCCGGTGAACTGTTCGATGGCCCGAGTGCAGGCCTCGATCCAGTCGCGGATCTCGTCGTCGTCTGTGTTGTCGGTCTTCTTGAGGTGCCGCTTCGCCGTCTCGAGCGACATCAACGCCGGGGGTGCCGCCTCGCGGACGTCGAACATGTCCGTGTACGCGCCCGCGTTGACGCCCGTCGCCACCCACCGCACCGTGTGCCGACCGGCCTGCACTGTCGGATAGTCGTAGGCGTACACCCCGGTCGACGTCGGAGTGACAGGGCTGACCGTCGTGCTGGTCCGGTCGGGCAGGGTGATGGTCACGGCCATGGATCCGGCGTTCGCCGGGTTACCAGCCGCATCCGTCACGGTCGTGCCTAGCGGGACCACCGCGCCGAGGTCGAAGGCCATGTCAGCCTCCCTTCAGTGCTGGTGCACCACGCGGATTCGGACCGAGCCGGCCGAGCGTGCGCAGGCTGGGACCACACCGCCCGGGCCGCGTGATGTTCAGGTCGTCGAGTTCGGCGAAGTCCGCCGTTCCGGCATCGCGATGCGCCTCGAACAGCAGGCTCAGGTCGGTGCGTGACGCCCAGGCCGGGGAGGCGGCTGTGCGGAGTACCGTCCACGTCCGGCCGTCCGGCGCCGACTCCCAGCGCAACGTCCCGGCGTCCTCACGCAAACGCAGCCACGCGTGCGCCACCGGGTCGTAGGCAGGGAACAGAGCGCCGTCGTCGGCGTAACCGACACGCAGATACAGGCCCATCGCGTTCTGCGCCCGGTCGATCAGGAACCCGGCGTCGGTGCCGCCGGTGTCCGTGAGGACCAGCAGCGAACAGGCGGCCGTCGACGCCCCGCCGGCGGCGGGCGGATACACGCGCGCGGCGACCTGGCCCCAGGCCAGCGTGTATACGCTGGCCGACCGGTACGCGGCATACCCGGTGGTGCAGGGAATCCGGGCCCGGCCGCCGGCTTCAGTCGGATCCCCGTAGGACTGAGACCAGACGACCGGGTCCCGGACGCCGTCGTCGAAGGCATCGGACAGCAGGCCGAAGTTCGGCACTTGATCTACGCCTTCGTGAGGTCGGCGCTCAGTACCGTCTTGCGGGCCTGCCCGTTCTCCTCGGCGGCCAGAACGCGCACACGCTCGTCCTCGTCGGCGCCCTTCAGATACTCGATGACCTCCGGCGCCGTGTGCTCGCCCGGATCGAACGGCTTCGGGCCGCCGCCGCCCGAGTCGGCCGTCTGCGTCGGAGGCGTCAGGGAGCGCGGTGTGCCGGGCTCGGCGGTTGCCTGCTCGACGGGCTTGAGCTGTGCGGCCTGCACAACGGTTGCCGTGGGCTCCTCGAAGAGGTGCTTGTGGGTCTTGAGGATCGGGTGCTTGTCGTCGACCAGCTGGCCAGCGACGAACGCGACCGGGGCGCCGTCCCGCCAGATCGTGAACGACTCAGTGCAACGCTTCATGGTGCTCCTCAGCTGTGCGCGATCGGGGCGCGGCGCGTGAATCCGCGCAGGATGGTGGCGCCGAACGTGCCGCCCGTCGTGGCACCGGACGTGGTGACCGAGGCGCGCAGATAGCGCTTCGAGCCCTTGTAGCCGAGCTCGAACACCGTGTCGTCGTCGGTGGACGCGATGGTCGGCGCGCTCCCCTGCAGATCCGCCGCGGCGACCGTCGACCAGGCGGAGTTGTCGTCGGACTCCTGCAGAATCACGGCGTGCGAGCCGTCCGTGACGGTGCCGGTGTGAACGACGAGCATCGCCGACCGGGACGCGTCCTTGTTCTCGTTCAGGTCGACGCTGGTGCCGTTGACCGTGCCGTTCGTGCGCAGAGCGACGGTCAAAGTCGCCTTGGCCCGCGCCACGTTGTAGAGGCTCTGCCTCATGGGGTGACTCCCTTGGGGGATGCGGACGGCCGGAGAACCACGGGGTTCTCCGGCCGTAGGGCGGGCTGGATCAGGTGACGTTGAGCATGCGGAACGCGCCGTCGTTCACCGAATCGGCGCCGACCCGGTACCAGGCGTACCAGCCGCGCTGGCCGGTCGGCCGGCGGTTGGCGCCCACCAGGTGCGGCAGGAACTCGATGCTCATTCCGATGCGGTCGGCGATGACGTAGTTGTCGAAGTCGCCGTACACGGCCACGTAGTTCTCGGCCGCCGCGGTGACGACGCCGTCCATGTCCTCCGATTCCAGGGCCTTGCGGCCCAGGAGCAGCGGGGGGACGTCAGCGCCGATGCGCTCCCACAGGTTCGTGCCGCCGGAGCTGTCGAACTGGCGGATGGCGTTGTAGATGCCGCGGTTGGCCAGCCAAGCCGCGTTCGGCCGGTACCGGCCCGGAAGGGCGGTGTCCGTCTTGTAGACGTCGCCGGACGCGAAGGTGTCGGCGGTCGTCGAGGTGACGATCGACGAGGTGCCGGTGAGCGCGGTGACGATGCCCGTGGGCTGGCCCACGCCGGTACCGACGGCGAGGGCGGAGGCCTCCAGGGTGTCCTTGCCGAACGCCAGGAGCTTGCCCACCTCGGTGGTCACGTTGTCGGCGTCGTCCATCGCCTCGATGGAAATCGGCACAAAGCCGTCCGCCTTGTGCACCGGCACGGTGGGCTGTCCGAAGGCCGGAGCGTTGTCGCCCGCCTCCGAGTTCTCCGCCGCCCACCGCCACGACACGGCGCCGGCCGACACGCCGTTCCACACGTCGCCGGTGGCGACGACCTGCCGGGCCACCTGGCGGATCTGGTTGATCGACCCGTTCGCCGTGATGATGATCGTCGGGTCGAGCTGGAACGGCACCAGGTAGCCGCCCTGGTTGTCCGTGAGGGACATCGCGCGCTCGAGGGCGTGCTGCTCCTCGGGGGTGACCATGTGGCTCTTGCCGCGGGCCAGCTTGGACCAGGCGCGCATGTACTCCGGGGAGGACGTCGCCAGGCACATGCGGGCGATGGTGCCCCGCTTGTCGTCCCAGGCCTCAATGATGTCCGTCGATGCCGCCCGGATGCGGTCGTTCGCGCCGGCCATCTTCTCGACCGCGCACAGCGCGCGGGCCCGCAGCTCCTGGCCGAGGTCCTCGGGGGACCGGTTGAAGGTGCGCATCTCGCCGAGGTCCCACGGGTTGCGGAATCGGCGGTCCTCGACCGAGTCCGGGTTGAGGATCGGGTCGAGGTCGTAGGCGCTGCCGCTGCCCTGCGGCGTGCCCCGCTCGATGCCCAGGGCGGGCGGCTGCCGGTCGGTGGCCTGGGTGGCAGCACGGACGCGCTCCAGGGCGCTTCGGCGCTCTAGCTGGCGGCGGTGGTCGTCGACCTCGGCGAACTCGCGGGTGAGTTCGTCGAAGGTCTGCTCGTCCTCGGTGGTGAGGCTGTCGCGCTTCTCCAGCTCTTCGAGCTGGGCGCGGATGTCGCGCAGGCGGATGACCGCCTGGCCGTGCGAGAGCTGAAGCTTGGGCATCAGCCGGTCTCCTTCGGAGTGTCGATGGACGCCAGTACGCCGTCCATCAGCTCGCCGATTTCGGCCAGCTGAGAGCGCATGCGGACTGTGCGGTCGGAGGGCGACGGGTGCCCATCGGCGGGCGGCGCGTCAGTGGTGCTCGGGGTGGGCGGGTGCTCTGGAGTGAGCGGCGCGCCGGTGGAACGGTCGGCGGCCGGGTGCCCGTTGGCGGGCGGCGCGGCCGGTTTGCTGGCACGGATGGCCTCTCGCACGGTGCGTGCGATGGCCTCCGGGTCGTTGGTGACTCCGCTGAGGTCCACGACGATCTGCCGTCCTCCCAGCGGGTTTCCGGCCCGCTGGTAGAGCAGGGCGGTGGCGACCTCGCGGCGCAGCTCCGGATCGTCCGGGACGGACGGCGTAGCGGCGTCACGGGCGAGGGAGTGGCGGATGCGGCGGGTCATCTCGTCGTCGTGGGCCAGGCCGTCGGCAACGTCCCTGGCGCGCACGGACACGCTGGTGCCCGCGTAGGCCGGGAAGACGACAGGGCCGAGCTCGCGGCACTTCAGCTCGATCAGCTCGCGCTGCAGGGGCCCGCGGTCGCCCGGCATCCACAGCAGGTCGTAGACCTCCTCGGGCTTGACCAGCTTGCCGTTGACGTCGCGCCACTCCTCACGCACCACCTCGAACCGGAAGCTCATGCCGTTCACGGACTTCTCGGCGATGGCGTCGCGGACCGGCTGCATCAGCCAGTTGTCGGTGATGCGGCCCTCGACGTAGAGGCCCTGGTCGTCCTCGCGCAGGTCGCTGATCGCGCCGATCGGAATGGAGCCGATGAGCGGGTGCCGGCCGTGGTCGAACTGCATGACCGGGGTCTGCTCGCGGATCGTCTTCTTGAAGGCGCCCTTGCGGATGGTCTCGGTGAACGTGCCTTCCCAGGAGTTGATCTCGGTGGGCGTGCCGAAGAGGGCCGCGTACCCGGACAGGGTCCGGCCGTCGCCCTCCTCGTCACCGTCGGCGCGGACTAGCTGGAACGGTACGGACCTCTCCAGGTCCCGCACCGCAGCGGTCAGGGGCATCAGGAACCCTCCTCGGTCGGAGCGGGAATCGGGGGATCCTCGGCAGAGCCGGGTTTCTGCAGCTGCACGGAGAACAGGCCGGTGTGGTCCAGCAACGCCCAGTCGTTCGCGGTCACAGCGGCCATGACGGACGCCGGGGTGTACCCGGCGTCGACGAGGGTGCGGATCGTGCGGGACTGCACACCCTGGATCTCCGCAGCGTCCCGGGCGTCCTCGCGAAGAAACGGAACGTGCCGGGCGTCGTACCAGAGCCGCACCGCGCCCGAGCCGCTTCCCGGCGGTGTCACCAGCGGGGCGAAGGAACCCGCCGCGTTCTGCCACAGCGGGTGGATCGTGCCGTCCGCGAACCGGCGGCGCGCCTGCCCGTAGTTCGAGTAGGTGGCGGCCTTCAGCCCTTCCGACAGGCCAACGATGATCGAGGGCACTCCGGCCGCCGACGCGATGCGGGTCTCTCCAGCGCCCTGCACGCTGCTGAAGTCCATCTGCTGGAAGTCGGAGCCGACCACCGTCACGTCGGCGCCGCCGCCCAAGTAGAGCGTCTTGTAGGCGTTCTCCACCCCGCGGTGCGACGACTCCATCTTCGCCTTGAACTTGGCGAAAGCCTCTGGGGTGACCTCGCGTGCCAGCCGGACCACCAGGTTCGGCGTGGCGGCGTTCTCGAAGTACTTCTGCTTGTGCGCGGCCATCAGGTTGTCGTTCTGCGTCTCCCGCAGAACCGGCGTCAGCCACGACATGCCGCGGAACGTCGCCAGAGGGTCCGGGACCGGCGCGAAGTGCGCCACTTCCTCCGGCCACAGGAACACCGGCTCAGCGCCCGGTTCCTGATACCAGTAACCGAACCGGCGCCACCCCAGATCACCGCCGTGCGGATGCCGGCGCCGCTCAAGGACGATCTGCACCCAGTCCGGCCGCATCCGCACGGCTTCGTTCTCGTGCTCGGTCCAGTAGCTGTTGCCAGCCAAGTCGGCGTCCTGGATGACCCGTGACAGGAGATCCTGCGTCGTCCCGCCCGCCCACGGCGTCTCCAGCAACCGCAGATCCTGCGTGCCGAACATCTCGCTGGGTGTGCCGTTGTTCAACCGCTGCCACGTGAACCGCGGCGCCGAGAACACCGACATGCGGGCCACCATGCATGCCCAGATCACGGGGTTCGTCGCGAACAACGTCGCGTACCCGGGAAGGTCCGTGGGCGCTTTCTCGGCGGCTTGGCCGGGCTGCGACTGGGTGATGCCCAGGGCGGAGAACCCGCCGTAGCCCAGCGACGCCTGCAGAGCGGCCGCATAATCGTCGATCGTCGCGATGTTCCGGGTGCCAGACCGGGGGCGACGGGAACGCTGCCACAGGCTCGTCACGGGCTACCCCCGTCCGTGTCAGCCAGGAAGAGGCAGTACGCCACGAGCAGCATCCCCCCGACCATCAGGCCGGCCGCGAGGCCGATACCGACCCACACACCAGCGGTGATCATCCCCCCGCCCGTCAGCACGCCCGCCCGGGACCAGCCCGCGCGCGTCAGCCGAACTCGGCCCACGGTTCCACCTCCTCCTCCGGCTCTTCGATCTCGACGAAGACGCCCCAGCGGGCCAGCGTCACGCCCACCAGCGGCGTGATGTCCACGCCAAGGGATCGGCGGGCCCACGCCCACGACTCGCCCAAGTCCCGCTTCCGCGCGCCCGCCAACGCCGTCGCGAGCGGAGCATTGTCGAGATGCGAGATGCGGCCCGCTGCCACCGCGTCGTAGAATTGGCCGGTGGCCTGGACGACGTCCCGGGTCTTCGTCTGCACGATCGGAGCCAGCAACCGCGGCTCTTCGTCCTCGTCGACCTCTTCTTCCGGATCGACCTTCAGCTCGTCCGCCACGTCCTTGATGAGCGAGCCGGCCGGGCTGCCCGGGTCGATGACCCAGCAGCGCGGCCCCCACTTCTTCGTCAGCTCACGTGCACGCTTGGCCACCCAGTCCGTACCCGGCCGGTTGTCGACGACTTCGACGTGTACGGCAGCCGTGTCACCGCGGCGGCCGGCCACACAGATCGATGCGTGCGACCGCTCCGGGGTGACGTCGATGGCGAACGCCACCGGGTCCTCCGCAGCGCTCTCGTCGTCGGCCAAGGCATCCCACGCGTCCTTGCCGATGACCGCCCAGGCGTCGCCCTCTTCCGACGGATACTCGCCCTGGCCAAGGCGCTCGCGCGCGTACCCCTCCTTGCTCTGCGTGGCCCGCTCGTTGGCCACCTTTGCCAGCGTCAGCCGGTAACCGAGCGCCGGGTTCGATTTCATGACCGCCTTGTCGGATGCCGCGTCGTCATGGGCTGTGCAGTCCCGCGGGCACTCCTTGACGTGCAGGTCCGCCGACCACTCGAAGTACGCCAGCGACGGGTCCGGCACGCCAGCTTCGATCGCCGCCAGGGCCCGTTTCCGTAGCCGGGCCAGCTGAACAGAGGGCGCGCCGATACCGGCGCTGCCCAGGTACCAGATCTGCGGATCCTCGATGGCCGCCATCGTCGGCAGCAGCGCGTCCATCGCGTCGTCACCAAGGATCATGTCCTCGTCGAGGATGTTGCAGTCACCGGTGAAGCCGCGTCCGCTGCCCTTGCTGCGGGCGATGAACCGCAACTCCTGCCCGGAGTGCAACTCGATACCCTCGTCGCCTACCGTCTTGCGGTAGATCTTCACGCGTTTATGCAGGTCAGGGCATCCACGGATGAGGCGCTCGATCCGCTTGTACGCGGCCTTCGCCGTTTTGAACTCGTGCGCCGAGTGCAGGATGAGCTGCTCGCCACCGATGAACAAGCCCCACAGCTCGCGGGCTTCGATGATCCCGCCCTTGCCGTTCTGCCGCGGCACGTTGACCGCTACCTCGAACGACGACCAGCTGCCGTCTGCCTGCTCGCCCATGCCGACGCGCAGCACGTACTGCTGCCACGGGTCCAGGTGCAGGCCCGCCTTGGCGGCCAGGTCGATGGCCTCCTGGCCAGCGCTCGTCACCGACGGAGGCGCCGTCTGGATCGGCGGTTCCTGCCAGCCGTACACGCGGCCGTCAGCCCTCGGCGGCCTGCTCTCGGGCGGCGGCGCGGCGCTTCTCTCGCTGCTCAGCAATGTCATCGACGGCGTCCCCCTTCTCCCCGACGGGGGCGAGCTTGCGGAGGTCGGCCATGATCGAGCGGAGCTTGTCGGCGACAACGGCCTTGGCGGTCGGGGCGTCCGAGTCGTCGATCGCCTTGGCGAGGTCGCGGGCGACGGCCGCCATTCCGGGCGAAGTCTCGTCCGCGTGAAGATCGTCAAGCTCGGCGGCGATCTTGTCGGCGACGCTCATGATCACCCCCGGTGGTGACGCAGCGTCACATCACGCAGAGTGACGGCCGCTAAAACGGTCGAACCGAGTTCGCGCGAATTGATCTTTCAAAATCGCCGCGCAAAAAATCGGGCGACAAGGGCGTTTGGGTCGCCCGGTCCTCCCAATTTCACGATGGGTTCGGGCCCCCCTCCCTCCCGACTCGATCGGCTGACAATCACTGCTCTGCCTGCCCTGATGGCGTCGCGTCACCCAGGGCGAGGGCGCCGGCCTCCCATGCCGAGCACCGCCGATCGCGCTTCGCCGGGTGACTCGGAGGGCTTGCTGGGGTGCTATCGCCGACAGCAGGTCACCAGGTCCGTGACGACTGCCGCGTGACTTTGTGCTCGCTACCTCGCTTGGCCCGCTGTGCGTACCAGCGTGTAGCCACAGCCTGTAGTCCTGGTGCGCGCATGTCCCGGATGCGCTGCATCACCACGTCCTTGCCCGGGTCGACCGCGACGACCTCGGCACCGTGGCGCCGGTACCGGGCCAGCCACCTGGGGCTTGGCATGGTGTGGATCAGGTAGACGTCGACCTCGTCGAGGTGCTTCACGGCCTCGTCGATGGCGGCGTACCGGGCGCGGTGCGCCACCTTCATGGCGGTGGGGTGTTGGGACCAGGCGGGGGCGCCGGGGCCCATCAGGGCCTGGGTGATGCGGTCCAAGTCGATGACGATGTCAGTGGGCCGGGCACGAGCCTCGATCCAGTTGGACTTACCGGAGGCCGGCGGGCCGGTCACGACGTACAGCACGGCGTCACCTCCGCAGCTACGGCCGCCACTCCTCGCGGTAGCCGGGCCGGTCGCTGTACCCGGCTGCGAGGCTCGGCAGGATGACGCGCCGGTACTCCGACAGGATCTCCTGCACACCGCTCGTGAGCACCAGGACGTCCGCCGCCATCGCCTCGTACCGGCGTAGCAGCTCCCGCTTGGCGTCGATCTCGCGCAGCACCCGAGCCGGATCCCACTCCGCGATGTGCCGGGCCACGCCCTCGTCATCCGACGCCACCGGATCGACGTGCGTGACCACGCCGTCATCCATCGCATCCTCGATGTACCAGCGTTGGCCGCCATCTCGGGCGCCGAAGGGCGACGGTTCGGCATGCCACGCGGCCGCGTCCTCGCACCATGTCGCCGCGCGAGCGATCCGCTCATCCTCGTCGAGCTGCTCACCGAGCCACCGCACCAGCTCATCCATGCCCGCCATGGCCTCACCACCTCCGTGAGGACCGTACCGGCTGGCGCTGGTGGTCGGTGCGGTTACCGCGGGCCGAGTTGCAGCGGCGGTGCGCGCTGCGGGCGTTGGCGGGGTCGAGGAGGTTGCCGCCGCGTGAGAGGGGGACGGCGTGGTCGAGGGTGAAGGCGTCGCGGTGGCGGCCGGCGAGGGGGCCGGTGATGTCGTAGCGGATGGGGCGGCCGCACCACCAGCAGGGGAGGCCGAGGGCACGCTGTTGCTCGCAGAGGCGGCGGTAGGGGCGCCCGTTGCGGGGGTTACCGGCCACGGGCGCCACCTCCGGTCACTCCTTGGGCACGGCCCACTCGGCGGTCTCGGGGAGGCTGTCGGCCGTGTAGAGGATGCGTTCGGGCCGCTGGTCGCCGGGGACGGGGAAGACGGTCTTCCCGCGCACGCACTCGCCTGCCTTCATCTCGGCTTCGTAGGGGTACTCGGGCCTGGGGAAGTCGTCGTAGGTGACGCTGCTGGGCTCGATGCGGGCGCCGTCGGCGTAGGCGAGGGCCCAGGGGTAGCGGGTGACGCCGGCCTTGCCCTTCTTGAGGCAGGCCCTGATGTCGACGGCTGCCCAGACGTAGCCGTTGGTGTCGAACTCTTCGTCGGCGGAGACGGAGTTCTTGGCGACGTCCTGCTCGTAGCCCATGACGGTCACGTCGAAGGTGACGCCGTCGTCGCCGGTGAATGTGAGGGTCTGTCCGATGGCCCTGGGAGCGGCCGGTGTCGACTGGGACGGGGTCGGTGCGCTGGTGGTCTTCGTGGCCGCGGGAGTGGTCTTGTTGCTCGCTGCGGGTTCGCTGTCGCTGCTGCAGCCGGTGGTGGCGGTTGCAGCGGCGAGCAGGACGGCAGGAAGGGCTGTACGGGTGCGCATGGTCCCCCCAAGGACGTTCTGTGCTGAGGGGGCATCATGCGCCGCGCGGTGGCCTCGCGGGGACCGTGTGGCCGTGTTGTGACCGCTTGGTGGCACGACGAAGCCCCGGGGGCTGGGGGCCGCGCCGGGGCTTCGTGTGTGTCTGTGGTGCCGGTTGAGGGCACAGTTGTACACCCGGATCGTCACACACCGTCTGACCTGCGGTCAAGCGGACTGACGTTCGCGGCGTCTGGCGGCGAGCGCTGCGACGTCGGGGAAGGCGTACCAGGGCTGCCGGGGGCTGCCGCCGGACCGGGTGAGGTGGCCTCGGTAGACGAGCTGGCGGAGGGCGCCGAGGGTGATGCCGAGTTGCTGGGCGGTCTGGTGGGCGGTGAGGTGGCCGGGCCGGATCATCTGCGACTCCATGGCCCCATGATGCGCCGATCGGCTAAGACCCGGTCGTCTTGCGGCACTCGCCTTCCACGGTGGGGTTGTTCAGGTTGTTGCTTAGCGCGGTGTGCTGTTCGCTCAGGCGGTTGTCCTTGTCGACATCGTCTGGGCTGCTGTAGCCGGGGCCGATCTTGGTTTCCCGCAGGTCGCCGAGTTCGAGGGTGACTGAGACGAGTTCTGCGGTGTTGTTGAAGGCTGTGGCGAGAGGCTGCCATGTGTCGTCGAGGCGGGCAGCTTGGGCGGCCTTGTCGGCGGCCTTGTCCATGCGGGGCAAGATCTTGTCTCGTGAATCTTGCCGGGCGGCGGCATCCGTCAGGGGGTCTCCGCTGACGTCGGGGAACTCCATGTTGCAGGCTTCCCGGGCAAGTTCGAGTGCTTTGTCCTTGTCGTCGCCCGAGCACGCTGCGAGCACTGAGGTGGCGATCGCAATGGTGATGGCGAATCTGGTGATGCCGCGTGGTCTGCTCATTTTTCCCTCCAGGTTCCGTGCTGGCACATTCTGTATCTGCGTCCGTCGACGCGTCTCGCTGGTCGTGTGCAAGGGGCAGTGAGTGAGGCTGTGGTGGACGCCAGAGAGGCCGTTTGCGAGGTCCCCGAAGGACCTTGCAAGCGGCCTCACCGCCTCACTTGATCGCCGTTTGCGCTGATCAACGCCAGTGGGGTGGGGCAGTGGCCTTGGAAGTGGAAAGTCACTGCCCACTGCCGGGTCACTGAGCCTCTGCGAGCTCTTCCGCGCGCCGTTCGAGGGCCCTCTCGACGCTCTCCAGCTTCACCACGGGGTAGCCGTCGTACAGGCCGGTGTCCTCCCCGTACTCAACGAGCAGGGCGCGGAGTCGTTTGCCGTCCCAGTGTTCGTAGGCGGCGTGGTTGCGGGTCTTGAGCCGGTGGAGCACCTCGCCGGTCTTCACGCGCTTCTCGTGGGCAACGACGGCGGCCAGGTCGACGAGGTGGTCGACGGGCTGGGCGACTTCCAGTTTGTGGACGGTGGCAACACCGTCGCGGAGCGCCCGGGCCCGGTCTGCGATCTCCTTGGCCGGGTCGGTGTCGATGAAGTGGGTGCGGACGGTGATGGACGGCTCCCCGGCCGGGATGTCGATGCCGTCGCCCGCGACGACCAGCGTGCCCTTGTCGAGGCCCTGACGCAGGAGGTGCGGGGCGGCGCCGGCGTTCACGGCCTTGTCGCCGAGCGCCATCTTGGCCTGCGATTCGGTGCCGACGACGAGCGAGGCCCGGATGTGGGCGCCCTCGCGGACCAGCTTGGGCAGGTTCTCGTCGGTCGGGTCCTGGGTGCCCTGCCACAGAGTGACGGACACGGCGCGGCCCTGGTTGTGGAGTCGACGGCAGGCCATGAAGTAGCGAGACGTGGCCTTCTTGCCGCCGTAGGGCCGTCCGTCGTCGCCTTTGAGCGGGTTCATGAAGGCGACTTGGGCTTCGTCGACGATGACGACCAGGGGGTGGTGGACGGTGCCGGGCGGGTCCTGGAGGCGCCGTTCCATCTCCTTCACTGCGGCCTCGGCCATCTCGGTGACGGCGCAGGCGTGTTCGTCGGTGGGGCCCTGGATGAGCACCTTGGCGATGCCCTCGAACATGCCCCAGTCGCCGATGCCCTTGAGGTCGCCGATCCAGAACTCGACGGTCGTGTCGAAGGCGAGCCAGAGGGCGATCGAGCGCAGGGAGGCGGTTTTGCCCTGGTTGGACAGGCCGGTCATGAGCAGGTGCCGCTGGTAGACGCTCATGGACACGGCGTCGCCGCGAAGCGACTGGCCCCAGGGGGCGCGGCCGGTCTTGTAGTCGGCGCGAGTCTCGGCGTCGAGGGTGAGCGGGGACGGGCCGATGGGCTCGTCGAGGGATCCGGAGTCGGCGATCCACAGGCGGACGGTGCGCGGGGCGGGCGGGATGGTGATGAACACCTCGTGTTCGTGCCGGTTGAGGTTCTCGGCGAGCCTGCGCCGCTTGGCCTGGATCTCTTTGGTGGAGACGCCGGAGGGCAGGTGGACGTCGACTTCGACGCCGCATCCGGCCAGGTTGATCGGGGACAGCATGGCGGCGCCAACGTCGCCCATGCTGTCGATGGCCTTACGCAGGGCCGGGATCCCGAGGTCTCGGAAGGCGATGACGACGATGGATGGGGTGATGGGTCCGCCGAGGTCGCGGGCCTGGATGGGCAGGGCCCACTGGGGGGCGGTGTGCTGGTGGCGGCCGACGGCCCACGCGGCGGTGAGGCCGATCCAGGGGGCGGCGGCCAGGAGCGGGCCCCAGATGACGCCGCCGATGAAGGCCAGCATTCGCACGAGGTCGATGACGGTGTCTATGGGGGTGAGGACGTCGTGGGCGTCGCCGGTGCCCCAGGCGAGCAGGATGCCGAGCATCAGCAGGACGCCGGTGCCGCCGGCGGTGGCGAGGCCGATGGCCTTGGGTGCCTGGATCATGATTTGGAGCGTGTCGAGGCGGCGCCGGTGCCGGGCGGCCCGGTACGCCTGGGCGCGCTGTTCCCATTCCTTGACCTCGTCGAGGAGGCCGGCGGCTTCGGCGGCGCGGATCATGCGCTCGTAGCGGGAGGTGCTGCGGGAGTCCCAGATGCGGCGTCCGACGACCTTGGTCCCGCCGAGGACGTAGGAGCCGTGGCGGACGGCGAGGCGTCCTGTGGTGCGGACGCGTTCGTCGGCGAGGGCGGCTTTGGCGATGCGGAGGTAGCGGGCGCGGCGGCGTTCGGGACGCGTGGAGGACGCCTCGGCGGCGGGCGCGTCCTGGGTGTCCGAGGGTGCGTCCTGTGGCGGTTTGATCAGGTGGACGGTCATGCTGGGGCTTCCTGCCTCTTGCTGGGGTGGGGAGGCCCGGGGCGGCCGGTGTCCTGGCCGGGAGACGGCCGCCCCGGGGTGTAGCTACTTCTTGTTCTTGCGGCGCAGGGCCGTCTTCTCGATGCGTTCGATGCGCTTCTGCAGGTCGCTGATGTCGACGTTGCCGGTGCCGTCGTCGGCGAGGCCGCGCTTGCCCATGCGGGCGGTCAGGGCGGCGATGCGCACCTTTTCGCCGGTGGTGAAGTCGGAGAACTTGAGGTCGTCGGGCTTGGGCATGGTCACTTCCCCTTCTGGAAGTCGGCCCACATCGAGCGCAGGACGAGGGCGAGGATCGCGACCGAGATGCCGCCGATGGCGATGGCGATCGACGCGAATGCGATGCCGACGCCGCCGATGCAGGCGGCGCAGGCAATACCGATCCACTCGCCGGCGCTGCGGCCAGGCTTGTGCTGGTGGTCGCATGCGTGAGGGTGGGCGGTGGGCTGCGCCTGCGCGGCTTTCGCCAGCTCGACGGCGGCGAGCGCGATCTGTACGGCGGCCGTGTTCATCGAGGCCTCTCTTGCGGCGGCCTCGGCCTTGTCGAGGGCCTCGCTCACGGCGTCCACCTCCGGACGCGGCGGGCGATGGCCGGACGGGCCAGGACGCCGATGGTGAAGGCGAGGACGGCGGGCTGTCCGGCCAGGGCGGCGGCCGTGTCGGCGGTGAGCGACAGCGCGGCCGGACAGAGCAGGAGGATCCCGATGACGGCGCCGAAGATGATCGCCTTCATACCGGCACCACCGACCCGGAGATGGCGGGCAGCTGGTCGGGGTGGAACAGGTTGCGGCCGGACGCATCCTTGGAGTGGACGGGGATGCGTCCGTCGGCGACCCAGTTGCGCACAGTGGACGGCTTGATGCCGTAGTGCCGGGCGACATCGTTGGACGTCATCAGGGGCGGCTCAGGACGCGGCTCGTCCTCGGCGTCCTGGTCCGTCCCGGGCGGGAGTTCGGGCGTCCCGTCGGCGTCCTGCTCGGTGTCGCGTTCGAGGGTGACGGTGGGCGGCTCGACGGGCTCGGGCAGTTCCACATTTGTGGAATCAGGGACGCTCGGGACGGCTGTGGACGCGGTGGCGTCCTTGGCGTCCGGCGGCGACGCTGCGAGGTGCAGCAGGTGTCCGACGACGGCCGGTGGAACCAGCGAGGTGACCGCGATCAGGAACGGCTGGTTCGCGATGACGTGCCCGGTGTCGATCAGGTGGGAGACGACCTGGGCGGCCATGGCGAGGCCGAGGGCGAGGCAGGCGCCGATGATGGCGGACCAGCGTCCTCGGTCGCCAGCCCGTCGGGTGGAGGCGACGGCGGCCGCGATGCCCGCGTAGGCGGACAGGACGACCGGCATGCCGTAGGAGAACGGGTCGTCCCATCCGGCGTTGCGGGCGAGGTGGTACTCGCCGGGCGCGCACATCAGGAGGGCGACGCCGAGGACGACGGGCCGTCCGCCGGCGGTGAGGCCGCGCACCCACAGCGGGGCGGCGCCCCGGAGGCCGGGCGTGCGGCGGGGCCGCCCGAAGAGACGACCGAGGCGGGCACGGAGCCGCTTCATCGGTTCTCACCTCGCAGCCGGGTGAGGTCGTCGAGGGTGCGGTCGAGGCGGGTTGAGGCGATGCGGAGCGCGTGGGTGAGGTGCCTCCCGTCTTCCGGGTCGAAGGAGGCGTGGAGGTCGAGGGCGACGTACAGGACGGGGTGGGGCTCGGGCTGCTTGACGGCGTGGGGTGCGTGGCTGATGTAGCCGTGCATGACCTCGACTTCGCCGTGGCTGGCGGTCACGGCGGTGGCGGTGATGGGCGGGCCGTTGTGGGTGATGTCGGCGAGGTAGCCGACGGTGTCGTCGTCGTGGCCGGTGCACCAAGCGGGCTCGGCGGTGACGATCTCGCCGTGGTCGATGGTCTGCAGCGTCACCGTGCCGTCGCGGTAGCGGGGCTGCTGCACGGGCAGATCTGCCCGAATCCGAGTAGACGGAGCGTTAGGTGCCGCATACGCGCGGTCGACGGCCGCAGCGAGGATGTCCATCGCCCGCTGCTGCTCGGGCGGGAAGACGCGCTGCGCGTCGCGCTCCATCTGCACGTCGAGCTCGTGGAACGCCTGCACGGACAGCCACGCCTCGACCTCGTGCCGCACCTCGGCGACGCTCAGCGACTCGGGGTCGCGTTCCCCGGCGATCTCCGCCCAGGCGATCCCGAGAGCCGTCACCAGCTGCTCACGGGACATGAGGAAGTCGACCCGCACGATCACCTCGGGCGTGTGCTCCTCGTCGCCGAGCGGCTCCGTCGGCCCGTACACGGGCAGGTCGGTGCTCACTGGCCTTCACCCCGCTCGTTGGCGAGGAAGGCGGCGACCTCGGGGAAGTGCCTGTCGACGAAGCGGCGGGCCTTCTCGTCCTCGGTGACGGGCTCGGCGTCGAGTGCACGGAGGAGGAGGCGCAGGGCCTCGCGGAGGGCGGGGACGCTGTCGCTGCCGAGCAGCTGCTGGGCGACGCGGATCGCGACGTCGAGGTCGCTCGGTTCGGTGACGGGAAGGGTGGTGTTGCCCGCGCATGCGGACGTGGAAAGATCGGTCATGCCGACTCCTGGTCTGCTCAGGATGCTCGGTAGAGGGTCGGGCGGTGCGATCGCCTCCCGGGTGTTCCAGCACCTGGGAGAGCTGCCGTCCGGCCCTCGTCTATTGGGTTGTGTGTTTCTTGATCGCCCTTGCTACGGCGGTCCAGCTGAGGCCGATCTCGTTGGCCACGGCGTAGATGCTGCCGAGCTCGGCGGACCCGTCTTTCAGGGCTTCCGCGCGTCGTCTGAGGGCTGCCTCCGTCTGGCTGGCGAGCTGTTCCAGCAACTCGTCTTCCTGACGTAGGCGCTCCCTCCAGGGGATCGCTTCCATCTCTGCGATGATATCGCACGGGGGGTTATATGCAACACCCTGTTGGATACCCAGAGGGGCTGTCATCGAGAGTCCTCGGTCTTCCGCGCCCGCTGGAACGCCGCGTGTATGAGCCGCTGCGCCTCCGCCAGATGCCGGGCGCAGATCTTCAATTCGGCGCCCGGGTCAACGGCCTCGCCGGTGCACTGGTTGCCGCGCCCGGACAGGACACGGCACGTCACGACCCGCTCGGGCACGACTCCTCCTTCGGCTGAAAGAACTCGAGATTCGCCCAGTCCTGGCCGGTCGCGTACACGTAGCCGCACCACCGGCACTTGAGCCGGGTCTGGCCCGGCAACCTGGAGATCACCGCCCCGCACACCACGCCCTCGCCGTCGATCGCCACACACGTCCCGAGCCGCTGCGGCCGGGGCGCCGGATCACCGACGATCGTCCGGGCTTGGAGCTCAAGCTCCCGCGTCTCGCGCGCCAGATCCCCGATCGCCGGATAGTGATCGACGATCCACTCCAACTCCATCGCCAGCCATCGACAGTCCGCAGCCAGATCCGCCGGCGGTGGAGGCGGCGAGTGCCGCGGCCACCGCTCCCGCTGCACATCCACCCGCCACAACCGCAGCACCTCAGCCGCGCGGCCCCAGTTCACCGTGTCCAGAACGTCCTCGTCGATCGGAGATTGCGGGCCTGCCGCGCCCTTCGTGGCGATGATCTCGCCCCAGCCGGACCGGCGGGGCACGAGGCACTCGCCGACCTCGTTGTACAGGACGGGCAGTTCCTCCAGCCGCTTGGCGAGCTGGACGGTGTGCCGCTCGCACAGGTACCGGCCGCCGGAGTTCTCGCCGCACAGCTCGCAGGACGCGGTCACGCGCGGGCCTTTTCGCGTGCGGCCTCGAGCTGGGCTTGGGCGGCGCGTGCGGCCTTGCGGTCGCGGCGGTCGTCGAGGACCCCGAAGGCGACCTGGACGAGCAGCATGAGGTACATGCCGAGCGTGACGCCGAGGGCGAGCAGTTGGATGTCGTGGTCACTCATGGTCGTGCCGCCTTCCTTGATCAAAACGGGGGCTCGTCGGAGTAGCCAGCGCCCTGGGCGGCGGGCTGCTGGTTTGCGGGCTGCTGCTGGCCGCCACCCCAGCCGCCGCCCTGCTGCTGGCCGTTGGCGGGCTTGGCGTTGGCCCACGGGTCCGCGTCTGGACTCCGTTCGCCGGTACGGACTCCAGACGCCGGGTTCTTCTCGACCTTCGCCGTCGCGCGGGCGAGGCTGACGCCGACCTCGTCGACGTCGATCTCGTACACCGTCCGCTTCACGCCTTCGCGGTCCTCGTAGGACCGCTGCTTCAACCGGCCCTGGACGATGACGCGGACGCCACGGCTCAGGGACTCGGCGACGTTCTCGGCGGCCTGCCTCCACACCGAGCAGGTGAGGAACAGGCTGTCGCCGTCCTCCCACTCGTTGGTGGTCTTGTTGAAGCGGCGCGGGGTGGAGGCGATACGGAACTTGGCGACGGCGGCGCCGGCCGGGGTGAAGCGGAGTTCAGGGTCGTCGACCAGGTTGCCGACGACGGTGATCACGGTCTCGCCTGACATGGCGGACTCCTTCTGCGGTGTGGTTACCCGATCGGGTAACCTGGCTGACCTGCATCTTTACGGTTCCCGTAAGGTTCTGGAGTGGCCGGGCCCGATATCCGCGGGCCCGGCCGGTGTCGTCAGATCCAGTTCATGTGCTGGCCGAGGACGTCGAATGCGCGGATGCCGTCCGGGCGGGTGCGGCCCGTGAGCACGAAGTACAAGTCGTGGCTGGCCTCGATGCGGTGCTCGTCGCACGTGGGGATGCGGAGGATGCTGTCGTCGTCGACCCTCGCGAAGCCGAAGCCGATCGCGTTGTCGGCTTCGTTGGTGACCTCGGCAAGGGCGAGGGTCACGAGGGTGGCCAGCTGAGGGCAGCCGCCCGTGTCGGTGCAGTGTTCGGTGCGGAGGCGGGCCGGGACGCGTTCGATGCGGGTTTGCACGATGGCGTACCCGTGGTCGCGAATGTCGTCGGTGAGCGCGGCGAGCGGGCCAGGGGTGAGGGTGCGTTCGGTCACTGGTTTCCTCCGTGGGCTTCGCGGGCGGCGGCCATGATCTGGTCGACGAGGGCCTGGCCCCGCTCGGGGTTCGGGGAGTGAGCGGCGAGCGTTCGCATGCCCTCCTCGTCGATGACGGTGAGGGTGCGGCCGAACGTGTCGGTGATCGTCTTGGTGTTGACGCCGAGCGCGGCGCAGATGGCCTTGGCGTCGGCGTCGGTGAAGTCATCGTTCACTGGTCCTCCAGGAGTTGGGTGTTGACGGCGCCGCCGATGGACACCCACAGGACTTAGGCTTGGGCGCTGGTGAAGTCGCGGCGGCGGGCTTGGTCTTCGAGTTCGGCGTAGGTGAGGCCGAGCCGGGCGAGCGAGTCGCGGACGGCCGTATGGAACTCGGCCTCCGTCACCTCGATCACCACGTCGTCGGGGTCCTCCACAGAGGTCCCGGCGGGACCGCTGTCGTTCGCGGGGGTCACGTTGAATCCCGCGGTTGCGGCTCCGGCGGTCGGAGTCGCAGATCCGTCCGTCGTGCGGGCGGAAGCCTGGTTGCGGAGCTTGGCGGCGTGCCGGAGGGCGAGGCCGCGGTTGCGGGCGGCGGCGAACGCTGCACGCCGGCGCTTGGCTGCCTCGGCGCGGGCCCGAGCGGCGGCGATCTTCTCGGCTATGACGTCGTCGACGTTCACGAGGCAAGCCCGAGCAGGCGGTTGGCTTGCCGCAGGGCGACGCACGGATCGGTCACCATGACGACGGACATCCGTCGCAGTAGCGCCCTATAGCAGCGACGGCAGGGCCGTTGCGGTGCGCCCTTGCGCGGGTGCTTGCAGTGGCGCCGGATCGTCTCGTGGAGTTCCGCGACGGCCTGCTCGCCCTTCGCTTCCTCGGCGGCCGTGGGCTCCGAGACGGGTATGCCCAGCCGCTCGACGAGGGCCTGACACGCTGGACTCAGAGGCGCCTTGATGCGCATCTGCTCAGGGCAGGAGTCGCGGAGGTCGGCGAGCAGACGCTGCGCTATGCCCTGACGGCGGTAGACCGGCGCAACGTAGATCAACTCGATGGCGTACCGGGTGAGGTCCGCCGCGCAGAATCCTGCGGGCTGGCCGTCGACGTAGAGGACAACCGTGTTCAGCCAGTTCGCGATCGGCAGCCCCGACGGGAAGTGACCGAGGCGGTCGAGGCCCTCGAACAGGTAGTCCTTGAACAGGAGAGTGAGGGCTTCTACGTCCCGGTTGGACCGGTAGTCGAATGAGGCGGCGTCCACCTTAGGCGCCTGGGTTTCTGTCATTTCTGTCAGGCACTCCTTAGGTGTGTATCAGAGACTTCTTCTTCTTCTTTTCGCCATGACTTGTCCCAAATGAGGGGGTGCGGTAGGAACTTGGGCGACGGGCGCCGCCCTCTCTGTCCCTCTGCACGGGCCTCCTCGGGCATGGGCGCCGCCCATCCGCGGTCGACGAGGACCCTGATCGCGTCGTGCACGGTCTCGGAGGTCACTCCGTCCGGGCCCCAGGCGTTCCCGTCCACGCCCCGCTGCGCGTCCCGCACGCTGAACGGCAGTCGGATCTGGTCAGCCTTGCGACGGCGCAGCCACTCCAGGACGTCGCGGGCCGGGGTGAGCTGGCCCTCACGGTTGGCGCCCATCAGGTCGAGGCAGAGGCGGGCGTGCCGGATGAAGTACGGGGCGAGGGCGACGGCCGCCTGGAACTGTTCGGCCGTGACGTGCTTGGCGTGGGCGTCCGTGTACAGGGCGAGCAGTCCGGCGACGCGGGCGATCTTCCCGGGGAGTTTGCTCGCCCATGAGGCCATCTGGTGCAGGTCGCCGCCGCGCCGGAGCCGCTCTTGCAGGCTCTCCTGGAAGACGTACATGGCCTCGCTGGCCTCGTCGGTGAAGTCCACTACGCGGACCAGGGAGCTTTTCCACAGGTTATTCACGAGGTTGTGGAGGCGGCGTTCGAGGTCGTCGATCAGCTCGCCGGGGATGGCGACCGAGCCGCGCGGGTCCTGGTAGCCGAGCCGGGAGGCCGGGAAGCTGTAGAGGAAGCGCTGCACGAAGCCGTTGTGCAGCATCTCGTCGTCCTTCTTGCGGCCGAGCTGCTCCAGGATGATCGGCTGGACGAGCAGGCCGACGGCGAGGTGTGCGCTCTCCATCTCGATGGAGTCCCGGCCGATCCGGTCGACCGGCATGGCCTTGCCGTCGTAAGCGTCGAGGGCGAATCCGGTGTCGGAGGCGCCGCTGTTGTAGAGGCCGCCCATCTGCTTGATGAGCGTGCCCTCGGAGTGGATGACGGCCATACGGCCGCCCTGCATGGACGCCTTCTGCGGCATCGCGGCGGGGGTGATGTCGCCGAACAACAGGCGGGGCAGTGCGGGGACCGGGCCGACCTCGGCCAGCTGACGCTTGGCGAGCTTCGCCTCGTCCATCTTCAGTTTGAAGACGTCCGGCTTCGCCTTGATCGCGGCCTTCTCGGCGTCCTCCAGGCGGGCCTGTGCCACCTTGAGGAACTGCTCGGCCTCCTCGATCTCGGGCAGCGCCTCCTCGCGGAGTTTCTTCTCGATGCGGCGGAGCGCGTCGCTGAACGGGCCCTCGGCGGCACTCTTCCGTTCGCCCGCGCCGGCGACCGTGGCAGTCCACAGGGACGAGGCCTCCGACCAGCCGGGGCGGATGCGGATCTGTGCGCGCCCGCCCACGGCTGCCGAGATGGCGGCGAGCGAGATCATGGCTGGGATGTCTGGCGCCACCTGCACCTGCTCGGTCACGGCGTTCACGACGGCCGCGAGATCCGCGCCGAGGAGGTGGGTGGGGAACGGGGTGAGGGTGGGACGGTCGATGGAGATGGGCTCATCCCAGGCCCCCGGGAAGTGCCTGACAGAATTGACGGAATCCCCGTCGCCGGACACGTCCTCCGCCCAGTTCGGTGCCGACGTCACGCCGTCACCGCCGGGTCCTGCGGGTGCGGGATGGGCGCCCACACTTGGTGGAACTCGCTGTCGGTGTGTCCGGCGGCGAAGTGGTCGGCGGCGTCCTTGCCGGTCCTGGCCTGCACGACGTAGACCGTGCGGGCCACGCCGCGCAGCGTCTCGACGACGAGCTGAGCGTGTTCTCGCCCCTTGGGGTCACGGTCCGCGACGATCGTGACGTCCATGCCCTCCAAGAACCGGGCGTGATCGGCTGTCCACTTGCCCGCGCCGCCCGCGTTGCAGGTAGCGACGAGCCCGTGGTCGACGAGGGCGTGCACGTCCTTCTCGCCCTCGCACACGAAGATGACGCGGTCGGCTTCCTTCGCGGCGAGCAGCTCGGGTAGCCGGTACGGCACCAGGGGCACCAGCCGGTTGCCGTCCCTGTCGTTCAGGCTCCAGCGGCGGCCGGACTTGGTGGTGGGGTCGGGCCTCCACTGGGCGAAGTCCTTATGGTCGCAGCGGGTGACTCCGTGGACGACGGCGCCGTTCTCGTCGCGGTAGACGTACTGCGCGACCCGCTTGTGCCCGGGGCCGCCCTTGTCCTTGCCGCGGTCCCGGCACGGGATCCACGTGTCGTCGGCCGGGCGGTCCTGCCGTCGTTCGAGGGGCTCGTCCCACAGGTCGGCCTCGGTCCACCCGAGGACGGCGAGGAACTCGGCGTTGCCCTGGCACTTGTGGCAGTAGACGGCGACGCCCTTGGGGATGCGGCTGATGGCGACGGTGTCGGGGGAGTCACCGTCGTGGCAGACGCCGCGCGTGCGCAGCTTGCCGCCCTGGTAGCGCGTGGGTTCGCCTCGGTCGCGGAGGAAATCCGCCAGCCGGTTGAAGGCGATGGTGTCAGTCACGAACGGCTCTCTTCTTCGAGCATTGGCCAGGTGGTTCGTGGGGTGGGGCGGGCGTTGCCCCCAGGCGCGGGCGCCCCACCGTTCAGGTACTTCGCTTGGCCTTGGCGACCTCGTCGCCGATGGCGGTGATGTCGCTGATCCAGTGCCGGGCAGCCGACTGGACGGCGTTCGCGGTGGGCTGTTCTTCGAGGTGCGCCTTGATGGATCCGAGGACGATCTCGCGGCGCCCGCGCTCAGCGGCGCGCTTCAGGTACAGGCCGACCTCGTCGTCGGCGTAGTCGTGCTGGACCACGTCGAGGTCGATGGGCTCGTCGGCCGGCCACTGGCCGGGGCGGTGACCGGTCACCGAGAAGCCCCGAGCACCCGGAAGACGAACACGACGGCGTCGTCGCGGTGCGCCTCGCAGACGGGAATGTCCCGGCGGACCTGCGTTCCGTTGTGAACGCGAAGCACTGATCCGGCGGGCTGCGGGCATCCGGTGCAGTGGTGCCCGTCTGCGTCACCAACGACGGCCTCGATAGAGCAGTCGCACCAGGAACACTGTTCGCCGTCGGGGAAGTCGTTGACGACGGCGATGGTGCGGCCGTCGCCCGCGACCTCGCGTGCGCGGGCGAGGGCCTGGTCTGACCAGAAGGTTTGCTGCGCGGTGCGCGTCACGGCGTCTCCTCGCGGAAGATGGGCCAGCCGGGGCCGGGCGGAATCTCGGGCAGGCCCCTCAGTGCGTTCGGGGTGTGGGCCGGGCAGCGCAGGCCGGGCAGGTAGCGGCGGACGCCGCCGACCTCGCGGCAGTGCCGCCGCTCGGCGCCGAGCCAGTGGCCGCACTCGGGCCGCTGCTTGTCGCTGGCCGGGCGGCCGGGGGTGGGTGTAGCTACACCCCCGGCCGTCTCGGTGTTCTGCGAACTGGTCACGCCTGGGCCGCCTGCTTCTGCAGGTCGAGGACGAGTTCACGGATGGCGGTGAGCCGCGCTATGGGGGCCTGTCCCTTGGGGACGGCGACGATGATGCTGCCGTCGTTCTTGACCGCGCTGAATGCCTGGAAGGCCGCGGCGAGGTCGGGGGCGTCCTCGAAGAGCTTCGCCATATCGAGCTCTTCCAGCTCGATGGCGTACTGCTCGATGAACGCCGGTATGACGACGGTGGCCGCGTACTCGTTGGCGAGGGCCTCGATGCGGTCGGCGTCTTCGCGGAGCTTCTCGGCGGCGGCGAGGCCCCGTGCGGGGGTGGCGGCCTGGAAGTCGCTGAGCTGCTGGTCGGTGGCGATACAGAAGGTGGGCTGGCCGGTGTCCGCGTCGGTCACGATCTCGGCGAGGGCGAACGCGGTGATGCTCTGTTCGGTCGGGGTCGACGTCGCCGTTGACGCCGCGGTTACTCTGGTGTCCATAGAGCTGCTCGTTTCTTACTTCGCGGTAGGGATGGCTTGCTCGACTGGAGGGCCCGGCTGGTACCCGGGCCCTTCGTCGTTTCCGGCGGACGCTCCGGCCTGGTACGTCGGAGCGGTGCCGTTCTCCTGCGGGACGAGCCCGAGGAAGCGGTGGAGGTCGATGGTCCGGGCGACGCGTCGACGCCCGAGCGGTATGACCTCGATGGGCAGCCGGCCTTGGGCTGCCAGCTGGTACGTGGTGGATTCGGCGAGTCCCAGGGCCCGGCCGACGGTCGGCCACAGCGGGACGACGGCGGGCTGGTCGAGGATCTCGGCGATCGAGAGGGCCGGGGCCGTCACGCGGATTCCTTGGCCGGCTTGTCAGCCAGCGCCTTCTCGAAGCGGTCTATCTCGGCGAGCGAGTAGAGGACCTGACGACCGACCTTGATGCCCTTGGGCCCGTAGCCGACATGCCTCCAGTAGCGGACTGTGCTGGGCGCCGTGCGGTACCTGGCTGCCACGTCTTTCGTGGTCAGGTACGTCGGCACCTCGGTTTCGAGCAGCTCTGACACCGCTCAACCCCCTCACGGTGTTGGCGTTGAACACCATGAGTATGTACCCGGTGGCGGTGTATCGCAACAACAACATCAGGATGTAGCGTGTTGCGTATGAAGGATGTTGATTGCGTTGAGCGCTGAGGAGACAGCGGCCGCAGGCCGCATGGCCGAGGACATGTTTGTGCGCCAGATGCGACGTCGCCGGGCGCTCCTAGACCTGTCCCAATCGGAACTGGCGGAGCGGGTAGCAGAGCTGGGAGGGGGGCTTTACCAGCAAACGATCGCCAAAATCGAATCAGGACAGAGGGCGCTTCGACTGCAGGAAGCAGACCTCATCGCCCAAGCTCTGGGGACGACCGTCTCCCAAATGCTGTCACAGTCCATTGATGCTCCCGCAGAAGATCCCGAGCAAATGGACGTCGACGAAATCATCTCGAGAGCGAAGGCCGCCCAGCGGCGCCGCGACGAGGCGTCAGCACAGCTGGCAGCAGTTCGGATGGAAGAGGTCAGAGCCAGGGAAGACATGCAGGTCGCGCAGGCCAGAGCGGCTGCGGCCGCTGCACACGCCGCTCGTGCAGCCGCCGAGTTGGAGGCGGCCGAGGGGGAGCTACGCGCAATGACCCGGGCGTCCCTGAATCGACAGTCTGAACTCAACGCCAAATACGGCCCGCGCTGGCGTGAGAAAATGAGTCTTAATCCTCCGATTACGCGCGACCAGCTTCTGGAGTGGAACCGTCAGCATCTCGAAGAGATGAAAAAGACGGCCGAGTCGACGACGTTGAATAGTAGGGACCGCGCGGTCCTGATGAAGACCATTGACGATCTTGAGGAACGACTCAAGGCCTGGGAGGGTGAGGGGTAGCTCATGAAGGGTTCGACGTACCGCCGTTGTTACTGCCGCGCCGGAGACGGCAAGGCACTGAACAAGTCTTGCCCGCAGCTGTCGAGCAGGCGCCACGGAGTATGGGCGGTACGACAGGAGCTCCCGCCACGTGCCGACGGTGGCCGGCGCTCCTTCTCCCGTTCCGGCTACGGCACCGCCAAGGACGCCCAGGAGGCGCTGGACCAGATCCGCGCTCTCCTCGCTCTCGCTCCCGGAGACGACCTGGAAGCGCAGACGAAGATCGGTGACCTGCTCGAGGCGGTCAGCAAGAACAAGAACGCCCCGTTGCCCGACCTGTCCGAGACGCGCCGCCGGTTCCGCGCCGGCCAGCCGCTCACGTCGAAGCTGACCGTCGGGGACTGGCTGGACGAGTGGTGGGAGTCGAAGAAGCGGAAGAAGAGCACGCTCAACGGGTACAGCTCGCACATCCGTGTCCACCTCAAGCCGGGCATCGGGCACATCCTGCTCGACCGTCTCAACGTCGGTCACCTGGTGGAGTTCTTTGACGCCATCGACACCCAGAACGAGACGATCGAGGCGGAGAATCAGCAGCGGCGCGAGCAGCAGACACGAGCGACGTGGGGCAAGCCGTCCCGGCCGCCGGCGTCCGAGACGGCTCGGCTCGCGGTCGAGCGCGCGAAGCTGGACGCGCTGCCTCCGTACCGGCGGGTCACCGGCCCGGCGACGCAACAGCGGATCCGTGCGACGCTGCGGTCCGCGCTCAACGCGGCGATCTCGCAGCAGCTGCTCACCTTCAACCCGGCCTCTCACGTCGAACTGGCCTCGGGCAAGCGGCCGAAGGCGGTGCTCTGGACACCCGAGCATGTAGAGCGGTGGCAGAAGACCGGTGAGAAGCCGTCAGGCGTCATGGTGTGGACACCCGTTCAGGTCGGCGAGTTCCTCGACCATGCCGAGGCTGACCGTCTCTATGCCCTGTTCCACCTGATCGCCTTCCGGGGCCTCCGTCGCGGCGAGGCCGTCGGGCAGGACTGGTCCGGAATCAACTTCGCCAAGGCCCAGCTGACGGTCTCTAAGACGATCATCCAGGACGGATGGACTCCGGTGGAGAGCGACCCGAAGACGGAGGGCAGCGCGGCGACCATCGCTCTCGGGCCGGCGACGCTGCAAGTTCTGGCCGAGCACCGCGTCCGGCAGCAGGCTGAACGCCAGGCGTACCTCGACACGGGCCTTCCCTGGCAGGAGACGGGGAAGGTGTTCGTCGACGAGGACGGCGGCTGGCTGCATCCGGAGAAGGTGTCGGACGTGTTCCGCCGGCTGTGTCGTGAGGCGGAGTTGCCGCCGATCAATCTTCGTGATCTACGTCATGTCGCTGCGACGCTGATCCATGCGGGCGGTGGTGACTTGCACGCGATCAAGGAGACCCTGCGGCACGGGACGATCCAGCTGGCGTCCGACACGTACACCACTCTCCTCCCCCAGGTCGACCAGGAGGTGGCGAGGAACGCTGAGGGCATCGTGCCGCGGGCCCGCCGTCCGCTGCCGTCTGACACAGCCGCTCACGCATCGCTCACGCAGGGCGCCGGAAACGACTGAGCGCCCCATCTGGTCTAAACCAGTCGGGACGCTCGGATTGCTGGTGACAGCGGTTCTTCGAACGCTTGTCCAAGTGGGGCGGGTGGGACTCGAACCCACGGCCGACGGATTATGAGTCCGCTGCTCTAACCGGCTGAGCTACCGCCCCATAGCGGCGTGTCGCGTACATGTGTGCGCGCCGTCTGCCGCAGCATAGCCGCTCATACGATCTCCTGCTTCGGATGGTCGACTTCGCGCGGCCTTCACGACCTTGAAGGACTGCGCCGCGCCCCGAGCGGTTCCCCCGGACATGAAAAAGGACCCCTACGGGGTCCTCGTTCAGCATGCTCCCCCGACTGGACTCGAACCAGTAACCTGCCGGTTAACAGCCGGCTGCTCTGCCAATTGAGCTACGGAGGACCGAGCTCCCCCGACTGGACTCGAACCAGTAACCTGCCGGTTAACAGCCGGCTGCTCTGCCAATTGAGCTACGGAGGAATGCCTCGTTGCATCGAACGTACCTACCTGGGTATTCACCAGAAGGCGGGCGCTCGCTGCGACACATACATTAGCGCAAGCAGGGGGGTGCTCCGCCAATCGGTTCCCCCCTGGCACCGATGTCGCACCGGAGACCTACACGAGGGAAGGGTGGCCGTCATGCGCTACCGGCTCACGTTCGTCGTCGGACTCGCTCTGGGTTACGTGCTGGGCACGAGGGCCGGACGCGAGCGCTACGAGCAGCTGAAGAAGTCCGCCCAGCAGGTCGCCCAGAACCCCGCCGTCCGCAACACCGCCGAGTCGGCCGCGCAGCAGGGCCGCCAGTTCGCCGGCAAGGCGTACCACGTGGTCAGCGACAAGGTGGGGGACCGGGTTCCCGACTCGGTGGCCCAGCGGGTCCGCTCCCTGCGCGAGCGCAACACGAACGGCACAGGCGAGGACGACTGGGGCACAAGCAACACTTAACGGCACCTCTTCGACGCCGAGTACAGCCGCAAGCCCAAGGGGCACGGGCCGTGAGCATTTGCGGCTCCGCCACGCGGGCGCGACCAGCCACGAAGCACCCGCACCCACCGAACCACAGCCACCCCTACGGCGCCCATGGCCCAAGCCGACGCCGCGGTACGGCAGAATTTTGGCCATGGGGATAGTCGCCGGGCTGGACAGTTCGCCCGATTTCACTCGTATCGTCGTCTGCGATGCGGACACGGGTTCCGTGCTCAGGCAGGGATACGCGCCGCACCCGGTGGAGAACACCGAGGGCGGCGGTCGGCCTGCCGATGTCGATCCACAGGCGTGGCTGCTGTCCCTGGGCGAGGCGGCCGGGGGCGGGCTGCTCGAAGGTGTGCAGGCCATCGGCGTGTCCGCGCAGCAGAACGCCGTGGTGCCGCTGGACGCACAGGGGGGCACCGTACGGCCGGCGATGGTCGGTGGGGACAAGCGGGCGCAGGTCGCGGCGGCCGATCTCGTCGACGCGCTCGGCGGGCGCGAGGCGTGGGCGCAGGCGGTGGGCTGTGTGCCGCAGGCCGCGCAGCCGGTGACCAAGCTGCGCTGGCTCGCCAAGAGCGAGCCAGATGCCGCCCTGCGCACCTCCGTCCTGATGCAGGCGCACGACTGGCTGGTGTGGCAGTTGCTCGGGCGGCCGGTCAGGAGAACCACCGACCGGGGCGGGGCCTCCGGGACCGGGTACTGGTCGGCGGCCACCGGTGCCTACCGGGCCGATCTCGTCGAGCTGGCGCTCGGGCACCAGGCGATGCTGCCCGAGGTGATCGGGCCCTCCGACGCCGCCGGTACGACCCCGGAGGGGCTGCTGATCTCCGCCGGGACGGGCGAGACCATGGCCGCCGCCTTCGGGCTCGGCCTCGGTCTCGGGGACGCGGTGGTCTCCCTGGGAGCTTCCGGATCCGTGATGGCCATTCACCCCGAGGCGCTCGTCGACCAGTCCGGGATGATCACCGCCCTGGCGGACGCGACCGGCATGCATCTGCCGGTCGTCACCACGCTGAACGCCGTACGGACCCTGCGCGGGGCCGCCGAGATGCTCGGGCTGTCCGATCTGGAGAGCCTGTCCGATCTGGCGATGAAGTCGACGCCGGGGTCGCACGGGCTGGTGCTGCTGCCCTATCTGGAGGGTGAGCGGACGCCGAACCTGCCGCACACCGCCGGGACCCTGTCGGGCCTCAGGCGCGAGTCGATGAAGCCGGAGCATCTGGCGCGGGCCGCCTTCGAGGGCATGCTGTGCGGGCTCGCGGACGCGCTCGACGTGCTGCGCGGCCGGGGCGTGGACGTGCGGCGGGTCTTTCTGCTGGGGGCGGCGGCCGAGCTGCCGGCCGTGCAGGCCGCGGCGCCCGCGTTGTTCGGGACCCAGGTCGTCGTACCGCAGCCCGCGGACTACGCGGCGATCGGTGCCGCCCGGCAGGCGGCCTGGGCGCTCGGCGTGTCGCAGGGCACGCTCGACCCGCGCACCCCGCCGGCCTGGCAGGGTGCGGCCGCGCAGGTGCTGGAGCCGGGTGAGGAGCTGGCGGTCGGGCAGGCGGTGCGGCAGCAGTTCGTGTCGGTGCGGGAGCAGACGCATCCGGGGGCGTTCCGGTCATAGCGCCGGGGGCGTTCCGGACGTACCGGAACGTAAGAGTCCGGTAGGAGTCGCATCCATGTCGTCCCCATAAGGCCGTACGAAGCCATGCTGTCGGCTTAATCGGTTGAGGTAACGCGGGTGGAGTGTTCGACGATAGGGGCCAGGGGCAACCATCCGGCCCCGCCATCGACACCGAGAGACACAGCGTGCTCATACGACTCCTGCGAACCTATCTCAGGCCCTACAAGAGACCCATCACCCTGCTCGTGCTGCTGCAGTTCCTGCAGACCTGCGCCACCCTCTACCTGCCCACGCTGAACGCGGACATCATCGACGACGGTGTGGTGAAGGGGGACACCGGCTACATCCTCACCTACGGCGCCCTGATGATCGGTATCTCGCTGGTCCAGGTCGTGTGCAACATCGGTGCGGTGTACTACGGCGCGCAGACCGCCTCGGCGCTCGGCCGGGACGTCCGGGCCGCCGTCTTCGACCGGGTGCAGTCCTTCTCGGCGCGTGAGGTGGGCCAGTTCGGCGCGCCCTCGCTGATCACCCGGACGACGAACGACGTCCAGCAGGTCCAGATGCTGGCCCTGATGACGTTCACGCTGATGGTGTCGGCGCCGATCATGTGCGTGGGCGGCATCGTGCTGGCGCTCGGTCTGGACGTGCCGCTGTCCGGTGTGCTGGTCGCTGTGGTGCCGGTGATGGGCGTCTGCGTGACGCTGATCGTGCGTCGGCTGCGCCCGCTGTTCCGGTCCATGCAGGAGCGCCTGGACACGGTGAACCGGGTGCTGCGCGAGCAGATCACCGGCAACCGGGTGATCCGCGCGTTCGTGCGGGACGAGTACGAGCAGCACCGCTTCCGGAAGGCGAACGCCGATCTGACCGACATGGCGCTGGGCACCGGCCGGCTGCTCGCGCTGATGTTCCCGATGGTCATGACGGTGGTGAACCTGTCGTCGATCGCCGTGGTGTGGTTCGGCGCGCACCGCATCGACAGCGGCGGGATGGAGATCGGCGGCCTGACCGCGTTCCTCGCCTATCTGATGCAGATCGTCATGTCCGTGATGATGGCCACCTTCATGTTCATGATGGTGCCGCGCGCGGAGGTGTGTGCCGAGCGCATCCAGGAGGTTCTGGACACCTCGTCGAGCGTGGTGCCGCCGGCGGCTCCCGTGCGCGAGCTGCGCCGTCGCGGCCGTCTCGAGCTCCGCGGAGCGGGCTTCCGCTATCCGGGGGCCGAGGAGCCGGTGCTGAGGTCGGTCGACCTGGTGGCCCGGCCGGGCGAGACGACCGCCGTGATCGGCTCGACCGGCAGCGGCAAGTCCACGCTGCTCGGGCTGGTGCCGCGGCTGTTCGACGCGACCGACGGCGAGGTGCTCGTCGACGGCGTGGACGTGGCGACCATCGACCCGATCCTGCTGGCGAAGACGGTCGGGATGGTGCCGCAGCGGCCGTACCTGTTCGCGGGCACGGTGGCGACCAACCTGCGCTACGGCAATCCGGACGCCACCGACGAGGAGCTGTGGCACGCGCTGGAAGTGGCGCAGGCCAAGGACTTCGTGGAGCGGCTGGAGGGCGGGCTCGACGCGCCGATCGCGCAGGGCGGCACGAACGTGTCGGGCGGTCAGCGCCAGCGCCTCGCCATCGCCCGCACCCTCGTCCAGCGCCCGGAGATCTACCTCTTCGACGACTCCTTCTCCGCGCTCGACTACGCCACCGACGCGGCCCTGCGTGCGGCGCTCGCCGACGAGACCGCCGAGGCGACCGTCGTCATCGTCGCCCAGCGGGTCGCGACCATCCGGGACGCCGACCGGATCGTCGTCCTCGACGAGGGGCGGGTCGTCGGCACCGGACGGCACCACGAACTGATGGCGGACAACGAGACCTACCGGGAGATCGTGCTCTCCCAGCTGACGGAAGCGGAGGCTGCCTGATGGCGGGGCCTGCAGGGCGGATGATGGCCGGGACCGGCCCCGACCATCACTCGCTGGACTTCAAGGGGTCGGGCAAACGGCTCGTCGCCCAGTTCAGACCCGAGCGGCTGACCATCTACGCGCTGCTGCTGTGCGTGCTCGTGAGCGTCGGCCTGTCGGTCGTAGGGCCGAAGATCCTCGGCAAGGCGACCGACCTGGTCTTCGCGGGGATCATCGGGCGGCAGATGCCGGCCGGGGACACCAAGGAAGAGGTCCTCGCGTCGATGCGCGAGCGCGGCGACGGCTCGATCGCCGACATGCTCCGGAGCACGGACTTCACGCCGGGCAAGGGCATCGACTTCGCCGCCGTGGGGAATGTGCTGCTGCTCGCGCTCGTCGTGTTCATGGTCGCCGGTCTGCTGATGCTGGTGGCCACACGGCTGGTGAACACCGCCGTGAACCGGACCATGTACCGGATGCGCGAGGACGTGCAGACGAAGCTGTCGCGGCTGCCGCTGTCGTACTTCGACAAGCGGCAGCGCGGTGAGGTGCTCAGCCGGGCCACCAACGACATCGACAACATCGGGCAGACGCTCCAGCAGTCGATGGGCCAGCTCATCAACTCGGTGCTCACCATCATCGGCGTGCTCGTGATGATGTTCTGGGTGTCGTGGCTGCTGGCGCTGGTCGCCCTCGTCACCGTGCCGCTGTCGTACGTCGTCGCCACGCGCGTCGGCAAGCGGTCGCAGCCGCACTTCGTGCAGCAGTGGCGCACCACCGGCAAGCTCAACGCCCACGTCGAGGAGATGTACACCGGGCACGCCCTGGTGAAGGTGTTCGGGCGTCAGGAGGAGTCGGCTCAGCAGTTCGCCGAGCAGAACGAGGCGCTGTACGAGGCGGGGTTCAAGGCGCAGTTCAACAGCGGGATCATGCAGCCGCTGATGATGTTCGTGTCCAACCTGACGTACGTGCTGGTCGCGGTCATCGGCGGGCTGCGGGTGGCGGCCGGTGCGCTGTCCATCGGTGATGTGCAGGCCTTCATCCAGTACTCGCGGCAGTTCTCGATGCCGCTGACGCAGGTCGCGTCGATGGCGAACCTCGTGCAGTCGGGTGTCGCCTCGGCCGAGCGGGTCTTCGAACTCCTGGACGCGGAGGAGCAGGAGGCGGATCCGGTGCCGGGCGTGAAGCCCGAGGAGCTGCGCGGGCGGGTGGCGCTGGAGCACGTGTCGTTCCGGTACGACCCCGAGAAGCCGCTGATCGAGGACCTCTCGCTGAAGGTCGAGCCCGGGCAGACGGTGGCCATCGTCGGCCCGACCGGCGCCGGCAAGACCACGCTGGTCAACCTGCTCATGCGGTTCTACGACGTCTCCGGCGGACGCATCACCCTCGACGGCGTCGACATCGCGAAGATGTCCCGGGACGAACTGCGGGCCGGGGTCGGCATGGTGCTCCAGGACACCTGGCTGTTCGGCGGGACGATCGCCGAGAACATCGCGTACGGGGCGTCCAGGGACGTCACCCGGGGCGAGATCGAGGAGGCGGCGCGGGCGGCCCACGCGGACCGGTTCATCCGGACGCTGCCCGACGGCTACGACACCGTGCTCGACGGTGAGGGCAGCGGGGTCAGCGCCGGTGAGAAGCAGCTCATCACCATCGCGCGGGCGTTCCTGTCCGACCCGGTGATCCTGGTGCTGGACGAGGCGACGAGTTCGGTGGACACCCGGACCGAGGTGCTGATCCAGAAGGCGATGGCGAAACTGGCGCATGGGCGTACGTCGTTCGTGATCGCGCATCGGTTGTCCACGATTCGGGACGCGGACACGATTCTGGTGATGGAGAACGGGGCGATCGTCGAGCAGGGGTCGCATGCCGAGCTGCTTGCCGCGGATGGTGCGTATGCGCGGCTGTACAAGGCGCAGTTCGCGCAAGCGGTGGCTGAGGTCGACTGAGTTCGCTGCCCGGCGTGGGGGCTGAGGCCGGGTGGGCGCACTCGCCCGCCCGCGGGGTGGCGCTCTCTTGGGGACGGGCACCACCCCAGCGGCACGACTGCCCGCAGCTACGGCGGCATGCGACCGACGGCAGCTGGACCGACCTGAGGGGCGCGGGGCTGTATCGATTTGTGGCTCCGCCGCGTGGGCGCGACCAGCCCCCACCGGCCCGCAGGCGGCATCAGTCCAGATAGCCCCTTAGCTGATCCGCGAATGCGTGGTCCCTCAGCTTGTTCAGCGTCTTCGACTCGATCTGCCGTATCCGTTCCCGCGTCACGCCGAAGATGCGGCCTATCTCCTCCAGGGTGCGCGGGCGGCCGTCCGCCAGGCCGTAGCGGAGCTGGACGACCTTCCGTTCCCGCTCCCCCAGCGTCGACAGCACCGCCTCCAGGTGCTCCCTGAGCAGCAGGAACGCCGCCGACTCGACCGGGCTGGCCGCGTCGCCGTCCTCGATGAGGTCGCCGAGGGCGACGTCGTCCTCCTCGCCGACCGGGGCGTGCAGGGAGACGGGTTCCTGGGCGAGGCGCAGGACCTCGCTGACGCGCTCGGGCGGCAGGTCGAGGTGGGCGGCTACCTCTTGCGGCGTCGGCTCGTAGCCCCGTTCCTGGAGCATGCGGCGCTGTACCCGCACGACCCGGTTGATGAGTTCGACGACATGGACCGGGACGCGGATGGTGCGGGCCTGGTCGGCGAGGGCGCGGGACATGGCCTGGCGGATCCACCAGGTGGCGTATGTGGAGAACTTGTAGCCGCGGGCGTAGTCGAACTTCTCGACCGCCCTGATCAGGCCCAGGTTCCCCTCCTGGACGAGGTCGAGCATGGTCAGCCCGCGGCCGACGTACCGCTTCGCCACGGACACCACCAGCCGCAGGTTCGCCTCGATCAGGCGGCGCTTGGCCATACGGCCCATGACGACCAGTTTGTCCAGGTCGAGGGCGAGCTGGCTGTCCAGGTCGGGGGCGAGGCGCAGCCGCTCCTCGGCGAACAGGCCGGCCTCGACGCGGCGGGCGAGTTCCACCTCCTCGGCCGCGGTGAGCAGCGGGATGCGGCCGATCTCCCGCAGATACTGGCGGAACAGGTCCGAGGAGGGTCCGCTGGTGTCGGCCTTGGCGCGGGGCGGCTCGGGGACCTCGGCGACCTCCACGGGCTCGGGGGCCTCGGCGCTCTCCAGCGCTTCGGCGGGCGGGCCCTCCGGCTCCGCCTCGGGGTGGTGCACGACACGGCTCTGCGGCGGGACCGCGACGAGAACGTCGGTCTCCGTATCAGGTTCCGCGCCGTCCGTACTGACGTCGGTCTGGGTGAGGGTCTGGGTCTGCACGGGGGCGACCTCCAGGATGATCGCTGCTGAGGTGTGCGGCAGCGGTACTTCGGGGGCGGAGTCGGCGGCCTCGCCGCTGTCCGTCCCGTACGCGATGAGCGGAACCGCGGGGGTGTGGGACCCGCCGGGGACGGATCGGCCGCGCTCCGAGGACTCAGGCACCGGAACCCAGTGTGGAGTACGACACATCGCCGCCACGAGGGGCGTGCGGTGACTTTTTGAGTCCGGTCCGTGACACCGTGGTTACCCTGCCGGACGCGACACGCTCAGAGAGCTGCGGCTCCGTGGTCCCTAAGGGCCCGGTCGTACTGCTGAAGGACCCACAGTTCGTTCTTCGCCGCGGCCAGCTGGGCCGGATCACCGCCCGCTTCCAGGCGCCTCACGGTGCCCTGGATCTCCCGGATGCGGCGCTCGACCGCGCGCCGGCGGACCGTGACGAGCTGGTCGCCCGCGTAGTGCTCGTCGACCGTCTTGCGCATGATCGCCTCGACCGCGAGCTCCGTGACCGTCGCGCGGACGACGTCGTCGGGGGCCGCGTCGCGGACCCGGACCAGGTACTCCTGCGGGTCCTGCGTGCCGTACTCCGCGCCGCCGGCGTCCATGACGGCCTGGCGTACGGCCGCGTAGGGCGGGGCGGTGAACTCGTCGACGCCGTACGCGTCGAAGGCCGGGGACACCAGCTCGGGGCGCTGGAGGGCGAGTTTGAGGAGTTCGCGTTCGGTGGCGTAGACCGGGTTGCGGAGGTTGAGGGCCGGGCCGGACATCGCGGGGCGCGGCGGGGCGTCGTACTGCTGCTGGGAGCCCCGCGCCGGGGCCGGGCCCTTGCCGCCGCGGTCGCGGGCCCAACGGGCCAGCTGGGCGACGCGCTTGACGACGAACTGCGTGTCGAGGATGCCGAGCATGCCCGCGAGCTGGACGGCGACCTCGTGCTGGGCACCGGTGTTCTTGATGCGGGCGACGATGGGGGCGGCCTCGTCCAGCGCCGCCGCCCGTCCCGCCGGGGTGTCCAGGTCGTAGCGACCGACGATCTGGCGGAGCGCGAACTCGAAGAGCGGGGTGCGGGGTTCGACCAGGTCGGCGACCGCTTCGTCGCCCTTCGCCAGGCGCAGCTCGCAGGGGTCCATGTTGTCCGGCGCGATCGCGATGTACGTCTCGGCGGCGAACTTCTGGTCGTCCTCGAAGGCGCGCAGGGCCGCCTTCTGGCCGGCCGCGTCGCCGTCGAAGGTGAAGATGACGCGGGCCGAGCCGTTGTCCATCAGCAGACGGCGGAGGATCTTGATGTGGTCGCCGCCGAAGGCCGTACCGCAGGTGGCGATGGCGGTGGTCACGCCGGCGAGGTGGCAGGCCATCACGTCCGTGTAGCCCTCGACCACGACCGCGCGGCTGGACTTGGCGATGTCCTTCTTCGCGAGGTCGATGCCGTAGAGGACCTGGGACTTGCGGTAGATCGCCGTGTCGGGCGTGTTGAGGTACTTGGGGCCGTTGTCCGCCTCGTACAGCTTGCGGGCGCCGAAGCCGACGACCTCGCCGCCGATGTCGCGGATGGGCCACATCAGGCGGCCGCGGAAGCGGTCGATGGGGCCGCGGCGGCCCTCCTGGGAGAGGCCGGAGAGGACCAGCTCCTTGTCGGTGAAGCCCTTGCCGCGGAGGTAGCGGGTGAGGTGGTCCCAGCCCTGGGGGCTGTAGCCGACCGAGAAGTGCTCCGCGGCGGCCTGGTCGAAGCCGCGCTCGGCGAGGAACTTGCGGCCGGTGTCGGCCTCCGGGCTGCCGGCCAGCTGCTCCATGTACCACTCGGCGGCGATCTTGTGGGCCTCGACCAGGCGGATCCGCTCGCCGCGCTGGTGGGCGGGGTTGTACCCGCCCTCCTCGTAGCGCAGGGTGATGCCGGCCTGGCCGGCGAGGCGCTCGACCGCCTCGGAGAAGGAGAGGTGGTCGACCTTCATCACGAACGTGATGGTGTCGCCGCCCTCCTGGCAGCCGAAGCAGTGGAAGAGCCCCTTGCTCGGGCTGACCTGGAAGGACGGCGACTTCTCGTCGTGGAACGGGCACAGGCCCTTGAGGTTGCCACCGCCCGCGTTGCGCAGCTGGAGGTACTCGGACACCACGGCGTCGATCGGGACCGCGTCCCGTACCGCCTTCACGTCCTCGTCGTTGATCCGTCCTGCCACGCGTGAATTCTACGGTGGTGCTGTGACAGTCGATCGCCTCGTCGGGTCACGAGATCAGACTGTCCAGCGGAACGTGCGGGTTCGCGAGCGCCTCCGTGTTCACCTGAGCCTTGGAGCGAATCAGCTGCTGGATGGGCTCTGTGACGTCCCACACGTTCACGTTCATCCCGGCCAGCACCCGGTGCTCCTTCACCCAGAAGGCGATGAACTCACGCTTCCCCGCGTCCCCCCGGATCACCACTTCGTCGTACGTCCCCGGGGGCGCCCACCCGCTGTACTCCATCCCCATGTCGTACTGGTCGGAGAAGAAATAGGGCACGCGGTCGTAGGTGATGTCCTGCCCGAGCATCGCGCGGGCCGCCGCCGGACCGCCGTTGAGGGCGTTGGCCCAGTGTTCGACGCGCATCCGGGTGTCGAAGAGGGGGTGCGGGAAGGCGGCGACGTCGCCGGCCGCGTAGACGTCCGGGTCGGAGGTGCGCAGGCGCTCGTCGACCACGACCCCGCCGCCGTGTGCGCGGTCGGCGATCTCCAGGCCCGCCGCCTCCGCGAGGGAGACGCGTGGGGCGGCGCCGACCGCCGCCAGGACGTCGTGCGCGGGGTGCTCCTCGCCGTCGTCGGTGCGGGCGGCCAGCACCATGCCGTCCTGGCCGACGATCTCCGTGAGCTTCGCGCCGAAGTGGAAGCGGACGCCGTGCTCGTGGTGCAGCTGGGCGAAGAGGTTGCCGAGCTCGGGGCCGAGGACCCCGTACAGCGGGGTCGGATTGTGCTCGACGACGGTGACCTCGGCGCCGTACTCGCGGGCCGCCGCCGCGACCTCCAGGCCGATCCAGCCGGCGCCCGCGATCACGATGTGGCCGTTGTCCCGGCCGAGGGCGGCCAGGACGCCCTTGAGGCGTTCGGCGTGGGCGAGGCGGCGCAGGTGGTGGACGCCCGCGAGGTCCGTGCCCGGGATGTCCAGGCGGCGGGGCTCGGCGCCGGTCGCGAGCAGCAGTTTGTCGTAGCGGACGACCGTGCCGTCCTCACCGAAGCGGACCGTCTTCGCGGCCCGGTCGATGGCGTCGACGGTCTGGCCGAGGTGCAGCTCGATGTCGTTGCGCGCGTACCAGGCGGGCTCGTGCACGAAGACGCTGTCGCGCTCCTCCTTGCCGAGCAGGTACCCCTTGGAGAGGGGAGGGCGCTCGTACGGGTGGTCGCGTTCGTCGCAGATCAGTATCACGCGGCCGGTGAAGCCCTCCGCTCGGAGCGTCTCGGCCGCCTTCGCGCCGGCGAGACCGCCTCCGACGATGACGAATGTCTGATCCGCGTCGACCACTTGATGCCTCCTCGTAAGGGTGCCGCCACATGCGAGCGTCCCGCACGCAGGGTGATGCGGGAAGAGGGAGTGGCCCGTTCAGGCCACGGAGGGTCACATTCGGGCGTGTCTCGGTTCACTCATGTCTCATCAGCATCACTGGTGCCCCGTCAGACGAGCGTGAAGCGAGCGGGCCGACACGTCGGTGAGGGAGGCGATCTGGTCGACGATCACCCGCTTGCGCGCGCGGTCGTCCGGCGCCCGGTCGAACAGGGCGCGGAACTGCGGGTCGAGGCCGTCGGGAGCCCGGACGGTGAGCGCCTGGGCCAGCTCGGCGACCACGATCCGCTGGTCGGCCCGCAGCCGCTCCTGCTCGGCGCGCTGCATGACGTAACGGTCGGCGACCGCCTTGAGGACCGCGCACTCCAGGCGCGTTTCGTACGGTACGACGAGTTCGGCGCCGTACCTCGTCAGCCGCCCGGTGCCGTACGCCGCGCGCGTGGCGCCCTCGGCGGCGAGGCAGAAGCGGCCGATGAGCTGGCTGGTGGCGTCCTTGAGGCGGGCCTGGGCGACGGCCGTACCGTCGTAGCCGTGCGGCCACCACTCCTGGGCGAGGAGCCGGTCGAGGGCCTCGGCCAGTTCGGCGGGGTCGGTGTCGGCGGCGACGTACCGCCCGATGGCGACCGCGAAGATCGCCCGTCTCTCGGGCTCGGCCTGCAAGCAGTTGGGGTCGATATGGCCGGCGTGCAGGCCGTCCTCGACGTCGTGCACGGAGTACGCCACGTCGTCGGCCCAGTCCATGACCTGGGCCTCGAAGGTGGTGCGGGTGCCGGGGGCGCCCTTGCGGACCCAGTCGAAGACCGGGCGGTCGTCGTCGTAGACGCCGAACTTCGGGGACTTGGGGTCGGTGGGGTGGGCGCCTCGGGGCCAGGGGTACTTGGTGGCGGCGTCCAGGGCGGCGCGGGTGAGGTTGAGGCCGACGGAGCCTTCGGCGGTGAACCGTTTGGGTTCGATGCGTGTGAGGAGCCTCAGCGACTGGGCGTTGCCCTCGAAGCCGCCGCAGTCCTCGGCGAATTCGTTGAGTGCCTGTTCGCCGTTGTGGCCGAAGGGCGGGTGGCCCAGGTCGTGGGAGAGGCAGGCCGCCTCGACCAGGTCGGGGTCGCAGCCGAGGGCTTCACCCAGTTCTCGGCCCACCTGGGCGCACTCCAGGGAGTGGGTGAGGCGGGTGCGGGGGCTGGCGTCCCAGGCCTGGCCCATCGTGCCGGGCGTTACCACTTGGGTTTTGCCGGCGAGTCTTCTGAGGGCGGCGGAGTGCAGGACGCGGGCGCGGTCGCGTTGGAAGGCGGTGCGGCCGGGGCGTTTGTCTGGTTCGCCGGCCCAGCGGGCGACTGACGTCGGGTCGTAGCCGGGGGGTGCGGTGCCTGCCATGTCTTGACAGTAATGCGCCTACGGATCTGCCGGGTTCTGTTGTGGGGCGTGTGCGGGTTGTCCTGGGCTGGTCGCGCCCACGCGGCGGAGCCGCACATCGATACAGCCCCGCGCCCCTGGGCAGCTCTACCTACCCAGCGTTTTTACGCCGAGGCCAGGGCCGGTTCCGTAGTCGTCGCCGTTGCCAAGGACTGGTCGTAGCGGTGGAGGATCAAGCGGACCATCGCGGGGTGGGTGCCGAGCGGGGCCGAGGCTGTCCAGGGAGCCGCCTCTGCGGACTGCGTGGCGAACAAGCCCGGGGCTGTGAAGTAAGAAGCCACGGCTACTCGGTGGCGGCCTCGGGCCGCCAAGGCCCGTACCGCCGTCTCGACCGTGGGTGTCGCGGCTGACGCGTACGCGGGGACTACCGGGACGCCGAGGCGTTCCGACAGCAGGTGGGCGGTGCGGCGGGTGTCTACGGCTGCCTCCGGGTCACGGGAGCCGGCCGCGGCGAGGACGACCGCGGTGGAGCGGCGAGTGGGCTCGTTCATCCGGGTGGGCCAGCCGGCCTCGACCAGACGGGCGTAGAGGGTCTCCACGAGCAGCGGGTGCGGGCCGAGCGGGGCGGCCACGCGGGTGCGGGCCGGAGAGGCGGCCGCCATCTCGGGGATGTCGCGCTTGACGTGGTAGCCGCGGCTGAGCAGCAGCGGTACGAGGACGGCCTCGCCGGTGCCGAGGGAGGCGAGCGTGTCGGGGAGCAGGGGCTCGTTCAGCTCGATGTGGCCGAGGTGCACGGGCAGGCCGGGGCGCAGTTCGCGGACGTGGTCCAGCAGCGTACGGACGGTGCTCAGCGTGCGCGGGTCGCGGCTGCCGTGGGCTACGACGACCAGGGCCTGTGGGGGCACCTCCCGCGCCCTTGAGGCAGCGGGGGAGCGTGCCAGGCGTCGGCCGGCAGGCGCCACCTCCGGCACAGGCCCTGGCGCGGGCGGTTCGGGGCGCCGCCGGCCGTCGATCGAGACGAGGCTGAGCTGGCTGGCGAGCTGGCTGGTGATCCGGTTCATGATGTGCGCCGTACTGTCGAGGGTTGTGGACTCGTCGCGAAGAGCTTCCGACTTGCGCGTCGCCGTCATGGACTGATGGTGGCGGGGGTAGGTTGCCGCCCCATTGCACAGGAATGACGGGTGTTTTCCGGGGGTTCACGGTGAGGTGCAGGGGGTGTGTGAGGTGTCATGACCTGCGGTTTCGTTGCCCGAAGTGAAGCTGGTCACGTGGTCGGCGGCGAACCGGGGGTCCTTACAGGACGTCTCTGACTGTCGAAAGACGACCGGGGAGGGACCGTCCGATGCGACTGCCGATGCCGCGCAGACCTCGTCTGCGCAGACCCCGTCTGCCGCGCACCCGCACCGGGCAGCGACGGCTGGTGCAGGCCGTGATGGCCGGGTGCGTGCTGGCGCTGCTGCCGGCGACCTGGATGTACGTCGTGGCGGGGGACCGGCTGCGGACGACGGCGGACGTGCCGCGCACCGAGGTCGCCGTCGTCTTCGGCGCGGGCCTGTGGGAGGGCGAGCCGTCGCCGTACCTCGCCCACCGCCTGGACGCGGCGGCGAAGCTGTACCGCGAGGACCGGATCGAGGTCGTCCTGGTCACCGGCGACAACAGCCGCGAGGACTATGACGAGCCCGACGCGATGCGCGCGTATCTCACGCGGCACGGCGTGCCCGACGGGCGGATCGTCAGCGACTACGCGGGCTTCGACACCTGGGACTCCTGCGTGCGCGCGAAGAAGATCTTCGGCGTCGACCGGGCGGTCCTGATCAGCCAGGGCTTCCACATCCGGCGCGCGGTCGCGCTGTGTCGGGCGGCGGGTGTCACGTCGTACGGCGTCGGGGTCGATGCCCGGCACGACGCGACCTGGTACTACGGCGGCGTCCGCGAGATCGTCGCGGCGGGGAAGGCCGCCCTGGACGCCGCCTTCCGGCCCGATCCGCGGTTCCTGGGGCCTCAAGAGCCAGGTGTGGAACGGGCGTTGAAGGCGGCCGGGTAGATCATCTTCGATCCGCGTTCGCCACGGCCGCCGCGGCGGTGCTGTTCACGGTGGGAACCGCCACGGCGGCCGAGGCCGCCGTGGCGAAGGAGCCGGGCTGCGCCAAGCTCGTCGGCTCCGGCGCCTGGTGGGCGGACGTCCACAATGCCTGCGGTCACACGATCTCCGCCACCGTCGAAGTCGACGGCTGGGACCCGGACTGTATCCAGATCGGTCCGGGCGCGACCGGGCGCATCGGTCTGGAACCGGGCGACGAGCCGTACTACGCCTACGAGTGCTGACCGGGGAGGTCCCCTGGCCAGGGACCGTCCCTGACCGGGGCGGGAGCGGGGCCCGTGCCCGCTCCCGCCCTCGGCCTGCGTGAGCCTCAGCGTCCGGTGAAGCGCGGCCGGCGCTTCTCCAGGAACGCGGCCATCCCCTCCTTCTGGTCCTGAGTGGCGAACAGGGCGTGGAACACCCGGCGTTCGAAGCGGATGCCGTCGCGCAGGCCGCTCTCCAGGGCGCGGTCGACGCATTCACGGGCGGCCCTGACCGCCGTGCGTCCGTACGAGGCGATGGTCGCGGCCGCTTCCAGGGCCTCCGGCAGGACCCGCTCGTCGGGCACGACCCGCGAGACCAGGCCGGCGGCCTCCGCCTCCCGGGCGTCCATCGTGCGGCCGGTGAGGACCAGGTCCATCGCCTTGGCCCGGCCGACCAGGCGGGTCAGCCGCTGGGTGCCGCCGATCCCCGGAATCACGCCCAGCTTGATCTCCGGTTGCCCGAAGACCGCCGACTCCCCCGCGACGACGAGGTCGCACATCATCGCGAGTTCGCAACCGCCGCCCAGAGCCGGGCCGTTGGCGGCGGCGATCTTCGGGGTGCGCAGGTCGGCGAAGTCCTCCCAGGCGGCGAAGTAGTCCTCCGCGGCCATCTCCACGGCCGTCTTCGCGGACATCTCCTTGATGTCGGCGCCGGCCGCGAAGACCTTCTCCGAGCCGGTGACGACGAAGCAGCCGACCTCGGGGTCCGCGTCCAACGGGCGCAGCGCGTCGAGGAGTTCGGCGAGCAGCTCGCCGCCGAGTGCGTTCAGCACATGCGGGCGGTGCAGACGTACGGTCACCACGCGGTCGTGGCGTTCGAGCTTGAGGTTGTTCATCGGTCGTCTCCCTCATGAGGCTTACGGGGCTTGCGGGGCTTACGAATCCCAGATCGCGCCGTACGCCGGAATCCCGCGCCGCTCCAGCCCGTGCACCACCTGCCAGGTCAGCTTCTTGTTGGAGATGCAGATCACCGCCTCGGCCCCGAAGTCGCGGTACGCCTGATAAGCCAGCCGGACCATGTCGGGCTTGCCGTGCCGGGAGGTGTCCCAGACGAGGGCGTGCGGCTGGACGTCGAGAATCTCGTCGACGAGGGCGTCGCCGTAGGTCGCGCGGGGGTCCCGGGTCGCCCAGACCAGGCGGGAGGGGACCTCGGCGGCCAGCAGGTGCGGCAGGCAGGGGCCGATGCCGCTGCCGGTGGCCACGTAGACGACCTTCTTGAACAGCGTCTCGATGTTGGCGACGCCGGCCGTGGTGATGCCCTTCACCCACACCCGGGACGGCATGTCGTCGATGAAGGAGCCGGTCCAGTCACCGGCCCGGGAGATGGTGAGCCGGAAGCCGGACTCGCCGGGGGACGGGACGTTGGCGAAGGAGTGCCACTCCTTCAGCGGGCTGCGGCTGATCGCCGTGGAGGAACCGGCGAACGGGGTCTCGCCGTAGTTGAAGCGGGCCAGCACCACGTGCCGGGAGGGCCGTTCGACCCGTACGTCGACCTTGCGCAGCCGCAGCCAGGGCAGGGCGACGCTGAAGGTGACGACCGCGAGGACCGACACGGGTACCGGCCCCTGCCCGGACAGCAGGGTGTGTGTCCAGAAGAGGGCCAGGGCACTCCAGCCGCCGAAGCGGTGGATCTTCTCGAAGTGGTCGTGGTGGCGGGAGCGGAAGGGAGGGAGGGCCGTGGCGATGACGACGGCCAGGAGGGCGATCAGGGTCCAACTGACCGCCACCAGAGGCCAGTTGCCGCCCTCTACCGTCACCGCGACCGCCAGCGCCAGGAACCAGCTCGCCCCCGCCAGCGCCCCGCCCACGTGCAGCCCACCGAAGTGGTACACCTTGCCCAGCGTCCAGCGGACCCGCAGCGGCCAACTGGGCGACGGCCAAGTGGCCAGCCGGAAGAGGAAGTTGATGACGTACTGCTGGCGGACGACGACCGCGAGGGCGAGGTTGGCGATCGCGGCGTGCCCCAGTGTCGGCGTCGACAGCGGCCAACCGGCGTACAGGAACGCCAGATTGGCCAGGACCACCAGCCCGGCCAGCCGGTTGTAGTGCATCAGGCGCGGGTGCTTGAGCAGGCGGCGGGGCGCGCTGGTGAGCGGGGGCAGCTCGACTGTCTCCCGGTCGAGTGACGTGGTCATCGGCCCGCCCCCTGAAGAGTCGTCCGCTCCTCGGCCAGCCGCAGCAGCGCCTGTTTGTCGATCTTTCCGCGGTCGGTCTCGGGGAGGAACGCGAGCGGCAGGACCTCGGACGGTACGCAGTAGTACGGCAGGGCCTCCGCCACCGCGCGGCGGGCGGTGTCCGGGTCGACGTCCGCCGGGCAGACGAACGACACGAGATGGCGGGCGTCCCGTTTCAGGGTCACCGCGCGCCGGCAGCCGTCGACCGACTCCAGTACCGAGGAGACGGAGTCGAGTTCGACGCGGAAGCCGCGCACCTTGACCTGGTCGTCGGTGCGGCCGAGGTGTTCGAGCTCGCCGTCGGGGGTCCAGCGGCCCAGGTCGCGGGTGCGGAACATGCGGTGGCCGGGGCCGAGGAAGGGGTCGGGGGCGTAGCGCTCGGCGTTCAGCTCCTCGTTGCCGAGGTAGCCGGCCGAGACGCAGTGGCCGCCCGCCCACATCTCGCCGACCTCGCCGATGGGCAACGGCCGGCGGTCGGCGCCGAGGACGTAGACCGTGTTGTTGGGGGTGGGGCGGCCGATGGTGAGCAGCGGGTCGGCCGGGTCGTGGCGGCGCATCGTGTTGACGATGGTCGTCTCGGTCGGTCCGCAGCAGTTGAAGAAGGCCGCCTGCCGGGCCCAGCGGTCCGCCAGCGGGCGTGGGCAGGGCTCCCCCGCGACGGCGACCGCGCGCACCCGCGGGCAGGCCGCGGGGTCGATGCCGGTCAGCACGGTCGGGGTGGCGATCAGCACGGTGGCCGTACGGGCCGCCGCCGCGATGTCCTTGCCGCGGATGACGAGGGTGCCGCCGTGGGCGAGGCAGCCGAGGATCTCCCAGGCGGCCATGTCGAACGCGATGTTGAGGAGCTGGGCCACGCGGTCGCCGGGGCCGATGCCGAGGTCGCCGGGGGCGGTGAGGAGGATGTTGGCGACGTTGCGGTGGGTGACCTTCACGCCGTTGGGGTGGCCGGTGGTGCCGGAGGTGAACAGGACGTAGCAGCCGTCGTCCGCGCCGATCGCCGGGCGCGGACCGGGTTCGTACGGCAGCGGCTCGTCGAGCGTGATCAGGCGGTGGCCGTCCGGCAGCGGCACGCGGTGGGCGTGTTCGGCGACGGTGAGGACCAGGCGAGTGCGGGCCGTGCGGACCACGTGGGTGAGCTGGGCCGGGGGCGCGAGGCCGATGTCCTGGGGGACGTAGGCGGCGCCCGCCTTCAGGACGCCGAGCAGTCCGACGAGCATCGGGATCGAGCGGCGGACGAAGAGGCCGACGTGATCGCCGGGCCGTACGCCCTCCCTCGCCAGGCGGGCGGCGAGGGCGTCGGCGTGGCGGTCGAGCTCACCGTAGGTGATCGTCGCGCCGAGGTGTTCGGCGGCGATGGTGTGCGGCGCGGTCGCGGCCTGCCGTTCGACGGCGTGGTGGACGAGGGGGTCCGGGACGGGGACGGTCGGGCCGTGGCCGTACAGCCGGAAAAGGTGCTGGTCACGCGGGGTTAAGTGGCGCAGGGGCATGTTGGGGGGACCTCCTGGCTGGCTGTTTCGAGTGACGGTTTGCCGTGTCCGGAATGACCGGAATGAGCGATGGGCATGCCCGGTGTGTCGAATGCCGTGCGGAGTCGTGCAGCGCCTTCGGATCCTTGGGTGAGGCCCGACTGTAGTGCCGGTTCTTCAACCCTCAACGAGGTGAGATCGGACAAGTATGGAACGAAATAAGCCACATGAGCTGCGATTCGCCGCATGGGCAACTTTTGCCCCTCCAGCGGCGACTCAGGGGTGGGCCTTCACGGCCCTCACGGCGGACGGGCGGTGGCGGGGAGGTCGCCGTCCCGTCCGCGTAACAGGGAACCGCCCGGCGCGTAACACGGCCGAAGCACGCTGAGAAGCATGCAGAACTCCGCGACGCCCACGCACTGCCCGTACTGCGCCCTGCAGTGCGGGATGAATCTGACGCCCGTGCCGGACGGGACCGTCGAAGTGAGCGAGCGTGCGGACTTCCCGGTGAACCGGGGGGCGCTGTGCGGCAAGGGCCGTACGGCGCCCGCGGTGCTCTCGTCCCGGGTGCGGCTGACCTCCCCGTTGGTGCGCTCCGAGGGCACGCTCGTGCCCGCCTCCTGGGACGAGGCACTGGACCGGATCGCCGAGGGGCTGTCCCGCACGCGCACGGAACATGGCCCGGACGCGTGCGGGGTCTTCGGCGGGGGCGGCCTGACCAACGAGAAGGCGTACACGCTCGGCAAGTTCGCGCGGGTCGTGCTCGGCACCTCGCAGATCGACTACAACGGGCGTTTTTGCATGTCGTCCGCGGCCGCCGCCGGCATCAAGGCGTTCGGGCTCGACCGCGGTCTGCCCTTCCCGCTGGAGGACATCCCGAAGACGGGCTGCGTGATCCTGGTCGGCTCCAACCTCGCGGAGACCATGCCGCCGTCTTTGAGGTTCTTCAACGAACTGCGGGAGAACGGCGGCACCCTGATCGTCATCGACCCGCGCCGCACCAAGACCGCCGAGCAGGCGGACCTGCACCTGGCACCCCGGCCGGGGACGGATCTCGCGCTCGCACTCGGTCTGCTGCACCTGGTCGTCGCCGAGGGCCGGGTGGACGAGGAGTACGTCCGTGAACGCACGGTCGGCTGGGAGGACGCGCGCGCCGCGGCGATGGCCCACTGGCCCGAGTACGTGGAGCGGATCACGGGCGTCTCCGTCCCACAACTCCGCGAGACGGTACGGCTGTTCTGCGAGCCGGAGGCCGCGATGGTGCTCACCGCCCGCGGACCCGAGCAGCAGTCCAAGGGCACCGACACGGTGGGCGCGTGGATCAACCTGTGCCTGGCGACCGGCCGGGCGGGGCGCCCGCTGTCCGGGTACGGCTGTCTGACCGGGCAGGGCAACGGGCAGGGCGGGCGCGAACACGGCCAGAAGGCCGACCAGTTGCCCGGCTACCGCAAGCTGGACGATCCGGCGGCGCGGCGGCATGTGGCCGAGGTGTGGGGCGTGGACCCCGACTCGCTGCCGGGGCCGGGGCGCAGTGCGTACGAACTGCTGGACGCGTTGGGCGGGGACATCAAGTCGCTGCTGCTGATGGCGTCGAACCCGGTGGTGTCGGCGCCGCGCGCCGCGCACATCGAGGAACGGCTGCGGTCACTGGACTTCCTGGCCGTGTGCGATGTCGTGCTGTCGGAGACCGCGGCCCTCGCGGACGTCGTCCTGCCGGTCACGCAGTGGGCGGAGGAGACGGGCACCACGACCAACCTGGAGGGCCGGGTGTTGCTGCGGCGGCAGGCGATCAGCCCTCCGGAGGGCGTGCGCAGCGACCTGGAGGTCATGCACGAGCTGGCCGCCCGGCTGGGCGTGGAGAAGGGCTTCCCGACCGACGCCGAGGAGGTCTTCGAGGAGCTGCGCCGGGCGAGCGCGGGCGGGCCGGCCGACTACTCCGGCATCACCTATCGCAGGCTGGTGGAGGAGAACGGGGTCTTCTGGCCGTGCCCGGCGGACACGGCGGACACGGCGGACACGGCGGACACGGCGGACGGTGAAGACGCGGCCCTCGATCTCCAGCCGGACGACCCGGCGCGGGACGACACCGCCGACGGCGTCCACCCCGGCACCCCCCGCCTCTTCCTCGACCGTTTCGCCACGGCGGACGGCAGGGCCCGGTTCGTCCCCGTCTCGCACCGGGCGATCGCCGAGGAGCCCGACGACGAGTATCCGGTGCTGCTGACGACCGGCCGGGTGGTGGCGCAGTACCAGTCCGGCGCCCAGACCCGGCGCGTGGACGAGCTGAACGCCGCCGCGCCCGGCCCCTTCGTGGAACTGCACCCCCGGCTGGCGGAGCGGCTGGGCGCGGCCGAGGGCGACCCGGTGGCCGTCGTCTCCCGGCGGGGCCGGGCCGTGGCACCGGCCCGCATCACCACCACGATCCGCCCGGACACCGTCTTCATGCCCTTCCACTGGCCGGGCGAGGGCCGCGCCAACACCCTGACCAACCCGGCACTTGACCCGACCTCACGGATGCCGGAGTTCAAGGCGTGCGCGGTGCGGCTGGAGGCGGTGGAGTCTTAGGTCCACGGCTGCGGGTGGGGCGGTGAAGTCTTAGTACCGCCGGTGCGGATGGCGCGCGTTGAGGGTGCCGGTGCGGCTCACCCCGCCGACCAGTCCCCGCTCTCGATCAGCTTGCCCCGATCGCGCAGCCGGGCGGCGACGGAGGGCGCGGCGACGTACACCCAGGCGCGTACGGCCGTGCCGTCGGCGTCCCTGATGACCTCGCGCTCGACGCGTTCGTAGAGGTTGCGGGGGTCGTTCAAGGCGTACTCCTCCAGGCGGTCGAGGCCGGCGAGGAGGTCCTCGTACGCCTCCGGTCGCGCGGTGACGAGTTCCCCTCGCACTGTCCCGCCCGGTTCCTCCACGGCGTACGGATATCCGGGTCCGTCGTACAGCACCGCGTCGGTGAGTCGCGCCGGTTCCTCGGACCGTGTGCGGCCGCGCAGGAAGAGGTCGTGGTTGACCTCGCCGGTGCGGAGGGTGCCGTAGACGAAGAAGGGGAGTCGCGTCGCTCTCACAGAAACGATTCTCACCTCTCACACTCCTTCGCATTCCCGCCATGGACATGGCAGGTCAAGGGCCCCTTAACTCTTGGTCAAGATCAGGCCCTTCCCGAGGAGACCGATGAGCCGGATACGGCTGCATGCCCGAGGTTCCCGCCGTCTCGCCGCCGCCGGAGCGGCCGCCACCACCGCCACCCTGCTGGCCGCCGCACTCTCCCCCGCCGCCGAGGCGGCCGACCGCCCGACCCGGGCCACCGCGATCGAGAACGCGGCGTCGGCACTCGTGGACCGGGCCGCGGCCCTGGGCCTCACCGCCGGGCAGGACACGACCGTCCGGGACGTGGTCGTGGACGCGGACGGCACCCAGCACGTCCGCTACGACCGCACGTACCGCCAACTCCCCGTCCTGGGCGGTGACTTCGTGGTCCACCTCGCTCCCGACGGCTCGTACCGCGGCGCCCAACGGGCGACGCGGAGCGTGATATCCCTGTCGAGCGTGACGCCCGCCCTGTCCCTGCGGCAGGCCTCCGACCTAGCGGTGAATGCCCTGCGCGCCGCGCACCTCGGCGAGACGCTGAGGAAGGTGACGGCCAAGCCCCGTCTGGTCGTCGACGCCCTGCACGGGGCCCCGAAGCTGGCATGGCAGACGGACGCCGTGGCGCAGGACTCCCTCGGCAACCCGGTCGCGCGGACGACGCTGACCGACGCCCGCACGGGCGCCCGGATCGACGCCTGGGACAGTGTCGAGTCCGTGTCGGGCGACGGCGAGTCGCTGTACAGCGGCAAGGTCCCACTGAACACGACGCTGTCGGGATCGACGTACCAACTCAAGGACCCGACGCGCGGAAACACGTACACCGGCGACGCGGCGAACCAGACCGACCTGTGCGTCCTGGCGATTTGCCTCAGCCGGGCCCCGTCGACGGTCTTCACGGACGCGGACAACCACTGGGGCACGGGTACGACGTCCGACCGGGCGACGGCGGCGGTGGACGCCCAGTACGGCACGGACGTGACGTGGGACTACTACAAGAACGTCCACGGCCGCAACGGCATCGCGGGCGACGGCAAGGGCTCGTACAGCCGCGTGCACTACGGCACCCGGTACAACAACGCCTTCTGGGACGACACCTGCTTCTGCATGACGTACGGCGACGGTGACGGGACTCAGCTCGGCCCTCTGGTGTCGTTGGACATCGCCGGCCATGAGATGACCCACGGTGTGACGTCGAAGACGGCGGCGCTGACGTACTCGGGCGAGTCGGGCGGCCTGAACGAGGCCACATCGGACATCTTCGGCGCCCTGGTGGAGTTCCACGCTGGGAACTCCTCGGACGCCGGCGACTACCTGATCGGCGAGAAGGTCGTCCGCTCCGGCTTCGGCCGGGAGGCCCTGCGCTACATGGACAAGCCGTCGAAGGACGGCGTGTCGGTGGACTGCTGGAGCCCGACGGTGAGGACCCTCGACGTGCACTACTCGTCGGGGGTCGGGAACCACTTCGCGTACTTGCTGGCGGAGGGGAGCGGCGCGAAGTCGGTCAACGGCGTGAGCTACAACTCGCCGACGTGCGACGGGTCTTCGGTGACGGGGATCGGCCGGGACAAGCTGGGCAAGATCTGGTACCGGGCGCTGACGGTCTACATGACGTCGTCCACGGATTACGCGGGGGCGCGTACGGCGACGCTGAACGCGGCGCGGGATCTGTACGGGGCGGGGAGTGCGGAGTACGGGGCTGTGGGGGCGGCTTGGAGCGCGGTGGGCGTGGAGTGATCCGGCGTCGGGGCGCACGCCCCGACGGTCGGCCGGCCGTCAGCTGCCGACTGGGGCCGGAGCGGTGTGGATCACCGTCACGCCCGCCTCGTCCAGGGCCATGCAGGTCGCGTCGTCTGCCGATGCGTCGGTGATGAGCACATCCAGTTCCTCGGGACCGCAGATCTTCACCATGCCGGTTCCGGGGAACTTGCTCTTGTCCGCCAGAAGCACCACCTTGTCGCCGGCGGCGATCATGGCTCGTCTGGCGGGCACCTCGACGACTGTGGTGTCCATGACCTGACCGCCGGGGCGGAGGCCGCAGGCGCCCAGGAAGAGCCAGTCGGCGTGCAGTTGACGGAGGGCGTCCTGGGTCATGAAGCCGTCCGTCATGCGTGACGCGCGGATGACTATGCCGCCGAGCAGCACGAGATCGATGTCTTCGTCCTCGCCGAGTTCCTCGTACACCGCGAGGTTGTTGGTGATCACCGTGAGGCGCCGCCCGTGCAGGTGGCGTGCGAGCTGGTGGACGGTCGTGCCGCTGTCGAGGATGACCGACTGACCGTCCTCGATCATCGTGGCCGCCCGGGCGGCCATCGCGTCCTTCTCGGCCACCTGAGCCCCGGCGGCCTCGCTGAAGGGTGCGGGATCATCCTCGATGACCGCGCCGCCGTGGACCCGGGTGAGTAGCCCGTCCTCTTCCATTTTGAGAAGGTCACGGCGGATGGTGGCCGCGCTGACATCCAGTTGCTCGGAGAGGTCGGCCACGGTGGCGGTGCCGCCGGAACGCAGGGCCCGCAGGATGAGTTGGTGTCGTCGTTCAGCCAGCACGGCGGAACACTGCACGTCACCGGAAAGTCCGCCCTGTGCTTCGGCATCATGGCGGATCACTACTACCGCGGCGGGAAGAACCCGGTGCTGGCCGCGGTGGGGCGTAGGGCGGTGGGGGAAGTTCTGGCCGAGTACGCCTCCTGAGCGGCTTACGTGTTAGGGATTGGCAGATCTGTTCCACCGGCACGGCCACGTGACCTGGGGTTTTCCCTCCGCGGGGTGGAACAGATCTGCCAATTACCGATTGTCGACAATTCGGGCGGCGGGTCAGGTGGTCACCCGTTCACAGTCGTGCTCCGCATCCTTCGGGTTCTTTTCCTCGTGCGCCTGCCTCGCGTCGGTGACCTGCTGGAATGTCGGCCGGAGCCCTTCGACCGGGTCCGACCTGACACCCATTCACCTCATTTCTGACATTTCTTCAGGAAGCGGTCTCGGCCCGCTGCCACTTACCTCGAAAGGGCATCCCTCACCGGCAGAACACAGAAGAGCTCGAAGGAGCACCGATGCGACGTACCGCCCGCCTGCTCACCGGTACCGCGTTCGCCGTCGCCGTCGCGGGCCTCGGCGCCGCGCCCGCGTACGGTGGAAGCACCGGCAGTCTGGACGTCTCCCCCTCCTCGGTCGTGCCGGGTGAGCTGGTCACCGTGAACACGGGCGCCTGCGGGGACGGCGGTTCGGCGGCAGGGGACGCCGGCGCGGTGGGTGCCGGTTCCTTCCCGCTGGCGCCCAGTGCGCGCGAGGGCCAGGCGATCGGGCAGTTCCGGGTGCCGCCGAGCGCGCAGCCGGGGACGTACGAGATCGTCGCGGTCTGCGCGGAGGACGGCCGGCGGGTCACGGGTGACCTGGTCGTCACGCTGACGTCGGTGCGCGGGCAGGTGCATCCCCGGGGAAGTGTGAAGACGGGGGTCGGCGGCGCACTGGGCCCCGATCCCGCGCGGACCGCGGCCGGCGTGGCGGCTCTCGCCGTCGCCGCCGCGGGCGGTACCTGGCTCCTGCATCGCCGGGCGAGAGGCGACGGGATCTGACGGACACCCTCCGCTGTCCGTCCGCCGGTACCGCACGTGCCCTCCCCCTCCGGGTCCGACGCCCCTCGCGGCCCGGAGGGGGAAGGGCTCAGTCAGGAGAGGGGTTGTCGCCGTGCGCAGACTGGGAAACGCCGCGATAGCGGCCGTCACCGCGGTCGCCCTCTGCTCGGGCGCGTGGCTGTTGCGCAGCGGCGCGGCGACGCATGCCCCGCCGCAGCCGTCCGCGGCGGAAGCCCATACGAAAGCCCCCGCAGAGGCACACGCCGAGCCGTCCGCGGCGCCCGCCCTGCCGCCCTCCCCGCCCGACCGGATCCGCATCCCCTCCATCCGCGTGAACGCCCCCCTGATGGGCCTCGGCCTCACGCCGACCGGCAGCCTGGAGGTCCCGCCGGCCGCGAAGAAGAACCTCGCCGGCTGGTACGAGGCCGGCACCACACCCGGCGAGAGGGGGACCGCGATCGTCGCCGGTCACGTCGACAACGCCGACGGCCCCGCCGTCTTCTACGACCTCGGCGCCCTGAAGAAGGGCGCCGCCATCGAGGTGGACCGGCGCGACGGAGCTGTCGCGGTGTTCGCCGTGGACGCGGTCGAGGTGTACGCCGCGAAGGACTTCCCCGACGAGAAGGTGTACGGGGCGGCCGCGCGGCCCGAGCTGCGGGTGATCACATGCGGTGGGGACTATTCACGGAGCACCGGCTATCAGGGGAACGTCGTCGTCTTCGCGCATCTGACGGGCAGCGGCAGCTGAGCCGTGCGGCTCCGGTGCACCGCCCAGGACGTTCGCCTTGCCCCACGCGCCGAGTGGGACCAGCGCCTCGTTGAGGGCGGCGCCGCGGGGCGTCAGCGAGTACTCGACGCGCGGTGGTACCTCGTCGTACGCCTCCCGGTGCACGATGCCGGCCGCCTCCAGCTCCCGCAGCTGCGCCGCGAGCACCTTCTCCGTCACGCCCTGCAGGCCCCGGCGCAGCTCGCCGAAGCGGCACGGGCGCACGGACAGCTCCCAGAGGATGACCACCTTCCATTTGCCGCCGATCACGTCCATCGCCGCGTCGACCCCGCAGACGTACGATCCCGGCCGCCGTGCGTTCGCCATGCCGCCCCCTCCTCCTGCCTGGACTCTTTCCCGGCGGTAACCACCCACTCCGAAGTACGTACTTGAGCAGGCCGTTCCCTTCGTCGAGCCTAACTTCCATGACTGACAAGGCACTTGCTTCCACCGCGCCCGTCACCCTCCTCGGCACCGGAGCCATGGGCACCGCCCTCGCCCGCGCCTGGCTCGCCGCCGGGCATCCCGTCACCGTCTGGAACCGCACCCCCGCCCGTGCCGAGGCCCTGGCCGCCGAGGGCGCGACCGTCGCCGCGAGCGCCGCCGAGGCGGTGGCCGCGAACCGGCTCGTGGTCGTCTGTCTGCTCGACGACGCCTCGGTCGGCGAGGCCCTCGACGGGGCCGACCTGACCGGGCGGGACCTGGTGAACATCACCACCGGCACCCCCGCCCAGGGGCGTTCACGGGCCGCGTGGGCCGAGGCGCGCGGGGCCCGTTTCCTGGACGGCGGGATCATGGCCGTACCGCCGATGATCGGGGCGCCCGACTCCGGGGCGTACGTCTTCTACAGCGGTTCCGCCGCGCTCTTCGAGGAGCACCGGGACACGCTCGCCGTGCCGGCCGGGACCACGTACGTCGGTGCGGACCCGGGGTTCGCCGCGCTGCACGACGTGGCGCTGCTGAGCGCGATGAGCGGGATGTTCGCGGGCATCGCGCACGCCTTCGCGCTGATCCGCCGGGAGGACATCGCACCGAAGGACTTCGCGCCACTGCTCGTGTCCTGGCTCACCGCGATGGCGTCCTCCGCGCACAAGGCCGCCGACCAGCTGGAGAGCGGCGACTACGGCAAGGACGTCGTCTCCAACCTGGCGATGCAGGTCGCGGGCAACGCCACGCTGCTGCGGACGGCCGAGGAGCAGGGCGTGAGCGCGGAGCTGCTGACGCCGTACATGGACCTGATGGAGCGGCGGCTCGCTCTGGGGAACGGGCAGGAGGACACGACGGGAGTGATCGAGCTCCTCCTGCGGAAGCCCTAGGGCCCTTTTCTGATGGATCTCCGCAGACGACGCTGCGGAGATCCATCAGAAGGGCCCTAGCTCAGCTCACGTGTGCGGCGATGGTCCGCGCGCACTGCAGTGACTCCGAGCGGGTGGTGTCCACCTCCACGTCGTAGACCACGCCCCGGTGGACCAGCTCCGCCTGCTTCTCGGCCATCCCCCGCACCCGGTCGCCGCGGGCGATCTCCCGGCCCGCGGCCACCTCGGCCTCGCACCGGACGCCGACCCAGAGCACGTCCAGTCCGTCGAGGACCTTGCGCCACCGTTCCTGGGTGGCCGCCGCGCCGAGGAAGACGTCGTCGATGATCACCCGGGCGCCGGCGTGGGCCATCGCGGCGATACCCGTCGCCCACGCCGCTTCCAGGGCCATGAACTCGTCGCCGACGCTCACCCCGCCGTCCGGGGCGATCTCGATCCCGGTGCCCGCACCGGGCATCGCCTCGAGCAGCGAGTCGACCCCGAAGGCCAGCCAGGGCTCCGGCAGCACCTCCTGCAGACACCGCACGATCCCGGACTTGCCCGAGCTGGAGCCGCCGTTGAGCACGATCACCTGAGTTGTCACGCGGGTCACAGTAGGGGGCTGCGCGAAGTAGCCCCACTTGTTTTCAGGCCAGCCACTGCTCATACGCCAGGTTCGCCACCAGCGCGAACACCACCGTCAGCAGCACGATCCGGACGAAACCGCTGCCCTGCTTCAGGGCGGTGTGCGCGCCCAGTGTGCCGCCCGCGAGGTTGAAGACGGCCATGAGGGCGGCCAGTTGCCACAGGACCGTGCCCTGCCAGGCGAAGGTGGCGAGGGCGCCGGCGTTGGTGCAGCAGTTGACGATCTTGGCGGTGGCGGAGGCGGTGACCAGGTCGAGGTGGAGGACCGCGGTGAGGGCGAGCACGAGGAACGTACCGGTGCCGGGGCCGATCAAGCCGTCGTAGAAGCCGATGCCGAGGCCCGCCAGGCCGATCGCGGCCAGGACCTGGCGGCGGGTGGCCGGGCCGGTCGCGGGGGCGGTGCCGAAGGCGGGGCGCAGAATCACGAAGGCGGCCACGCCGAGCAGCACCACCATGATCACCGGCTTGAGGACCTCCGTGCTCATCCCGGCCGCGAAGAAGGCCCCGGCCGAGGATCCGGCGAGGGCCGCGAGACCGATGCGTACGGCGGTGCCGACGTCGACCGGGGCCTTGCGGGCGTACGTCACGGCCGCGCCCGTCGTGCCGACGATGGCGACGGCCTTGTTGGTGCCGAGCGCGTACGCGGCCGGGGTGCTCGACGGCAGGCCGAGCAGCAGGACCGGCAGCAGCAGGAGCCCGCCTCCGCCGACCACGGCGTCGATCCAGCCGGCCGCCAGGGCCGCGAAACAGAGGACGACGACCACGGTCAGCGATATGTCGGGCATGACCGGGACCCTATGGAGGGGATAGGTGCCCCATCCATCGAGATGAGGATCTTCTGAGGTTCCGTCTCGAAGCGGCCCCCCTCCCCGTGAGCTGGAGAAACCCGGCCTCGCGCCGCCCCCGGTCGTAGACGATGGTGGCTGCACGGAACCCGGAGATTCGGCCGCCCCCGGCGCCTCCTCACAGCGCGCCCCCGCCGCGCTCCCCGAACCCTCACACCCGCCCCCGGCCCTCGCTGAGGGCAGCGTTCCCCGCGGGAAACAGACGTGATGCGGTCGGGTAACACCGGCATCGCACGCTCCTGAACATGACCTCGAATACGCGTGTGGTGGTGATCGGCGCCGGCCTCGCGGGCGTCCGTCTCGCCCGGCGGCTCGGTGAGCTCGGCGTGCCCGCGCTGGTGATCGGCGAGGAGGAGCACCGGCCGTACAACAGGGTGCTGCTCGCCGAGGTGCTGGCCGGACGCTACAGCCCCGACGTGATCGCCCTCCCGGCGCCCGCGGAGCTGACCCGTGCCCGGGTCACCGGCATCGACCGGGCCGGGCGGAGCGTCGAGTGCGCGGACGGCTCGAAGATCGCATACGACACGCTGGTCCTGGCCACCGGCTCCAACCCGGTGCTCCCGCCGCTGCGCGGCCTGTTCACCCCCGACCACGTGCTGCCCGAGGGCGTGCACGCGTTCCGCACCATGGACGACTGCCTGGGCCTGTCCAAGGCGGTACGGCCGGGCGTGCGGGCGGTGGTGATCGGCGGCGGGCTCCTCGGGGTGTCCGCGGCCCGCGCGCTCGCCCTGCGCGGCGCGCAGGTCGTCCTCGCCCAGCAGTCCGAGCGGCTCATGGAGCGCCAGCTCGACCCGGCGGCCTCCAAGCTGGTCCGCCGGCACCTCACCGACCTCGGTGTCGAGATCCACACCGAGTGCCGGGTGCGCGACGTGCGCTGCGTCGGCGGCGCGGTCCGCTCGGTGGAGATGGCCGACGGTTACGCCCTCGACGCCGACCTCGTGGTCCTGGCGTGCGGGGTGCACCCGCGTGTGGGTCTCGCCCAGATCGCCGGCCTCGACGTCCGCAAGGGCGTCGTCGTCGACGACGAACTGCGCACCTCCGACCCGCACATCCGGGCGATCGGCGACTGCGCCCAGCACGACGGCACGGTGTACGGGCTCGCGACCCCGGCGCTCGAACAGGCGGATGCCCTGGCCGAGTCGCTGGCGGGCGACGCCGACGCCCGGTACACCGGCACCCGTTCGCTGACCCGCCTCACCCTCACCGGGCAGTCCGCCTTCGACCTCGCCGCGTTCGGTGAGACGGAGGCCCTCCCCGGCGACGACGTGGTCCAGCTCGCCGACGCCACGCGCGGCACCTACCGCAAGGTCGTCGTCCGCGACGACCGCCTGGTCGGCGGGGTCCTCGTCGGCGAACTCGGCACCGTCGGCGCGCTCGCCCGCGCCTGGGAGGGAGCAGAGCCGCTCCCCGACGACGGCCCTCTGCTCCACCTGCTCACCAATGATGGAGGCTCCTGATGATGGCCACCCTGGGGGCGAACCCCACGATCGTGCTCGTCGGCCATGGCATGGTCGGCCAGCGCTTCCTCGAAGCGCTCGCCGAGCGCGGCCTGACCGCCACGCACCGCGTGGTCGTGCTGTGCGAGGAGCCGCGTCCGGCGTACGACCGCGTAGCGCTCACCTCGTACTTCTCGGGCAAGACGCCCGAGGACCTCTCGATGACGGACATGGAGTTCATCGAGAAGGAGGGCATCGAGCTGTACGTCGGTGACCCGGCGGAGACGATCGACCGCGAGACGAAGAAGGTCACGGCCAGGTCCGGTCAGGTCTTCGACTACGACATCCTCGTCCTGGCCACCGGCTCCTACCCGTTCGTGCCGCCGGTCCCCAACAAGGACGCGAAGGGCTGCTTCGTCTACCGCACGATCGATGACCTCCTCGCCATCGAGGAGTACGCCAAGACCCGCACGACCGGTGCCGTGGTGGGCGGCGGTCTGCTCGGCCTGGAGGCCGCGGGTGCGCTCAAGGGCCTCGGACTCACCAGCCACATCGTGGAGTTCGCGCCGCGCCTGATGCCGGTGCAGGTCGACGAGGGCGGCGGCGCCGCGCTGCTGCGCACCATCGAGGAGATGGGCCTCAGCGTCCACACGGGCGTCGGCACGCAGGAAATCGTGGTCGACTCCGAGGGCGCCGTCACCGGCATGAAGCTGTCCGACGGCTCCGAACTCGCCACCGACATCGTGGTGTTCTCCGCCGGTGTCCGCCCCCGCGACCAGCTGGCCCGCGACTGCGGTCTGACGGTCGGCGAGCGCGGCGGCATCTCGGTCGACGAGCAGTGCCGTACGGTCTCCGACCCGCACGTGTTCGCGATCGGCGAGTGCGCGCTGGCCGCGGACGGCCGGGTGTACGGCCTGGTGGCCCCGGGTTACGAGCAGGCCGAGACGGCCGCCGCCACCATCGCCGCCGACGAGGAGGCCGCCTTCACCGGCGCCGACCTGTCCACCAAGCTGAAGCTGCTCGGCGTGGACGTGGCGTCCTTCGGCGACGCGCACGGTGCCACCGAGGACTGCCTCGACGTCGTCTACTCCGACTCCCGCGCGGGCCTGTACAAGAAGCTGGTCATCGGCCGCGACGGCACGCTGCTCGGCGGCATCCTGGTCGGCGACGCGGAGGCGTACGGCACGCTGCGCGCCTTCACCGGCTCGGTCCCGCCGGTCTCGCCGGAGTCGCTGGTCCTGCCCGCCGGCGCCGGCGCCCCGACCCAGCTCGGCCCGACCGCGCTGCCGGACGACGCGATCATCTGCTCCTGCAACAACGTCACCAAGGGAACGATCCGCGGCGCGGTCACCGACCACCAGTGCACGACCGTGCCCGAGGTGAAGAAGTGCACCAAGGCCGGTACGACCTGCGGCAGTTGCGTCAAGGTCCTCGGCCAGCTCGTCAACGCCGAGCTGGAGGCGAGCGGCGTCGAGGTCGACAAGGGCCTGTGCGGCTGCTTCTCGCAGACCCGCGAGGAGCTGTACGAGATCGTCCTCGCCCTGCGCATCAACACCTACCAGGACCTGCTGGACCGCTACGGCCGCGAGGGCGCCCGGGGCGGCGACGGCTGCGAGATCTGCAAGCCGGCCGTCGGCTCGATCATCGCCTCCCTCGCCCCGACGATCGGCGTGAGCGGTTACGTCCTGGAGGGCGAGCAGGCGTCCCTGCAGGACAGCAACGACCACTTCCTGGCCAACCTGCAGAAGAACGGCTCGTACTCGATCGTGCCGCGCATCCCGGGCGGCGAGATCACCCCCGAGAAGCTGATCGTGATCGGCGAAGTGGCCCGCGACTTCGGTCTCTACACGAAGATCACCGGCGGCCAGCGGATCGACATGTTCGGCGCCCGCGTCGAGCAGCTCCCCCTCATCTGGGCACGGTTGGTGGACGCGGGCTTCGAGTCCGGCCACGCGTACGGCAAGGCGCTGCGCACGGTGAAGTCCTGCGTGGGACAGACCTGGTGCCGCTACGGCGTCCAGGACTCGGTCCGCATGGCGATCGACCTGGAGCTGCGCTACCGGGGCCTGAGGTCGCCGCACAAGCTCAAGTCGGCGGTCTCCGGCTGTCAGCGCGAGTGCGCGGAGGCCCAGTCGAAGGACTTCGGCGTGATCGCCACCGCCAACGGCTGGAACCTGTACGTCGGCGGCAACGGCGGCGCCACCCCGCGCCACGCGGACCTGCTGGCCCAGGACCTGAGCGACGCGGAACTGATCCGCCTGATCGACCGCTTCCTGATGTTCTACATCCGCACCGCCGACCGCCTGGAGCGCACCTCGACCTGGCTGGAGCGGATCCCGGGCGGCCTGGACCACGTACGGGACGTGGTGGTGGAGGACTCCCTCGGCATCTGCGAGGAGCTGGAGTCCCTGATGGCCGCGCACGTCGCCAACTACCGCGACGAGTGGGCGGAGACCATCAACGACCCCGAGAAGCTGTCCCGGTTCGTCTCCTTCGTGAACGCGCCCGACACCCCCGACCCGGTGGTCGGCTTCGTCCCCGAGCGCGACCAGATCAAGCCCGACCTGCCGCTGCTGTCCATCGGCATGCGGCCCGCCGACAACCCGGCAGACGTCCTGGAAGGAAGTGCCCAGCGATGACCCTGGCACCCGAGACGACCGACCTGAAGATCCAACTGCGCCTCGACGAAGAGTGGTTCACGGTCTGCGACCTGAGTGCGCTGCTGCCGGGCCGCGGGGTGGCGGCCCTGCTGCCCGACGGCCGCCAGGTCGCCCTCTTCCGCGACCGCGCCGGCAAGCTGTACGCCATCTGCAACCGCGACCCGTTCAGCGGCGCGGCGGTCCTCTCCCGCGGCCTGACCGGCAACCACCAGGGGCGGCCGTTCGTCGCCTCGCCCCTGCTGAAGCAGCGCTTCGACCTGGAGACCGGGCAGTGCCTGGACGACGAGACGGTGAGTGTGGCGACGTACGAGATCCGCACCTCGTAAGAGCCTTTGCCGACGCCGCGCCGCGGTCAGCTCTCGAGCTGTTCCGGCAGCGCGGCGTCGGCCTGAAGAGCGGTCGGGTGGCGGGCGACGGCCTGGGAATTCGCTGGCAGGGCGGAAGTCACCCGTGCTTGCATGGGAGGCATGGTGCCTGCCGACCGTCTGCTCGCCTTCGCAGCCATGTCGTTCCTGCTGATCGTGGTCCCCGGTCCCAGTGTGCTGTTCGTGATCGGCCGGGCGCTCGCCCAGGGGCGTCGTGCCGCCCTGACCACGGTGGTGGGGAACACGGTCGGCGCGTACGTGCTCATCGTGGCCGTGGCGCTCGGCGTCGGGTCGGTCGTGGAACGCTCGGTCCTGGTCTTCACCGCGCTCAAGCTGGCCGGCGCGGCCTACCTGGTGTACCTCGGCGTCAAGGCGTGGCGCGAACGCGGTGCGCTGCGCGCCGCGTTCGCCGAGGACGCGGCGGCCGTGCAGGGGGGCGTGCGCACGTTCTGGGAGGGGTTCGCCGTCGGGGTGAGCAACCCCAAGACCATCGTGTTCTTCGCCGCCGTACTGCCGCAGTTCGTCGACCGCGGGCAGGGGCATGTCGCGGCGCAGATGCTGGTGCTCGGGCTGGTCTTCAACCTCATCGCGGTGGCGTCCGACAGCGTGTGGGGACTGGTGGCGGCGACCGCGCGGAACTGGTTCGCGCGCTCGCCGCAGCGCCTCTCGCTGGTCGGCGGGGCCGGCGGGGTCACCATGATCGGGCTGGGCGTGACGGTGGCCGTGAGCGGCCGCAAGGACTGACCGGCGCTCACACCTCCAGTGCGTCGTACGTCACCCCGGTGAGCTGTTCGGAGGCGTCCCAAAGCCGTTCGCCCGCCCGGTCGTTGAAGGTCCACGGCGCCCTCCAGGACGGCGCGGGCGACCCGCGCCAGCCGACGAAGGAGGGCCCGGTGAAGGAGTCGGGGCGTACGTCGGGCGCGGTGGCGGCGTAGAGGGTGGGCAGCGCACCGGCGTCCGCCGACTGGGCGAAGAACCGGTTGCCGATCCGCATGAACCGCTCGCTGAGCTTGCGGTCGGCCATCCGGGGCCCGGCCGTCTGCAGGTTGGTGGCGGCGTACCCCGGGTGCGCCGCCGCCGCGACCAGGTCCGATCCGTGCGCCGCCAGCCTGCGGGCCAGCTCGTGCGTGAACAGCAGGTTGGCGGTCTTGGAGCGGGCGTAGGCGGTCCAACGCCGATAGCGGCGTGCGCTGTTGAGGTCGTTGATGTCGATGTTGGACATCGAGTGCATCGTGCTGGAGACGGTCACGACGCGCGCACCGGGCGTGGCCAGCAGCTTGGGCAGCAGCAGCCCGGTGAGCGCGAAGTGCCCGAGGTGGTTGACGCCGAACTGCGTCTCGAACCCGTCGGCGGTCGTCCCGTACGGCAACGCCATGACGCCCGCGTTGTTGACGAGCAGGTCGAGCCGCTCTCCTGAGAGGCTGGCCGCGAACCGCCGTACGGAGCCCAGGTCGCCGAGGTCCAGCAACGCCAGGTCGACCTCGGCACCCGGGACCTCGGCGACCATCCGGTCCCTCGCCTCCGCGCCTCGCGCCTCACTCCGGCACGCGAGGACCACGCGGGCGCGCCTGCGCGCCAGTTCCCGCGCGGTGACGTACCCGATGCCGCTGTTGGCTCCGGTGACGACGGCGACGCGGCCGCTCTGGTCGGGGATGTCCTTCTCACTCCAGCCGGACATGGCCGGACTCCCTCCGGTTGCGGGTCGGATTCAGCTTGGTTCTTGCGAGGAACCCCGGGCATTCATGCCCGGGAGGAATCGCATCCTTGGCAGGGTGGCGCGGAGTGCCGCCGTGTCGTGGCGTCGGAGCTGCTGGCTTATCCGGGACGCTTCTGGTTCTCGATGTACTCCTTGATGACCTTGAGAGGTGCGCCGCCTGCGGAGGCGGCGAAATAGGACGGGGACCAGAAGTGGTCGCCCCACAGGTAGCGGCGGACGTGCTCGGGGAACTCTTGGCGCAGGCGGCGCGCCGAGACGCCCTTGAGGGAGCCGACCAGCCGGGACAGGGCGACCTTGGGCGGGTAGCGGACCAGTAGGTGCACGTGGTCCCGCTCGCCGTTGAACTCGCGCAGTTCGGCGCCGAAGTCCGCGCACACGTCCCGCATGATCTCCTCGCAGCGCGTGAGGATCTCGTCAGTGAACGGACCGCGCCGGTACTTCGGAGTGAAGACCAAATGCGCGTGCAGCGAGTAGACAACGCTACGACCTCTGCGTATATCAGGGTTTGGTTCCCATCTCGGTGACACAGACCAATGCTACGCGCCAGCCTGGCGGGGTGAAACTGGTGGTGCAGGTCAAGCTGGTGCCGACGCCGGAGCAGGCGGCGGCACTCGAGGCGACCCTGCACGCTTGCAATTTCGAACTGCGTAAACACACCTACAACGCGGTGAAGTCCCGGTGGGGGCTGGGGGCGCAGGCCGCCCAGCATGTGATCAAGAAGACCTGTGACGCATATGGGTGTTGAAGGCGAACCTGAGGGCCGGAAACCTGGGCAGGCCCGACTCGCGGCGTTACCGCAAGGCCACCGAGAAGCCGGTGTGCTTCCGGCCTGAGGGCGCGCAGCCGTATGACGACCGGATGCTGTCCTGGCAGATCCCGGATCGCACGGTGTCGATCTGGACCACCAGCGGGAGGGTCAAGAACGTGGCGTTCGTGACCTCGCCCGAGCAGTTGGCCACCCTCGCCCTGTACCGCAAGGGCGAGTCCGATCTGCTCCAGCGCCCTCGTCCTCTTCGCCGGCAGCGTGGGCCCGGTCCTGGCACTCCCCGGATCCATCGAGCAGATCCTGGACAACCTGCTCTCGAACGCCCTGCGCGCCTGCCCGCCCGCCACCACGGTCACCATCGAACTGCGCCTCCATGCCCCACCCCGCCGCGCGCTGCGCGACGCCCGCCCCTGCCGGGTCGACCTCCACGTCACCGACGAGGGCCCGGGCATGACACCGGACCAACGCGCCCGCGCCTTCGACCGCTTCTGGCGCGCCCCCGGCGCTCCCAAGGGCGGTACGGGCCTCGGGCTGGCGCTGGTCCAACGCCTGGCGCACGCGAGCGGCGGCGAGGCGAGCCTGCGCGCCGCGGCCACGGGCGGGCTGGACGCGGTGGTCCGCCTGCCCTCGGCCGAGCCGCCCACGCCAGGCCACCCGGTGGGCAGACCGGGCGCGCGGCGGCGGGAGGCTCCGGCACTCCCGGCCTGAGGGCCCCGAACGCACCGAACGCACCGAACGGGCCAACAGGCCGAACAGGCCGAATGCGCCGGCTCCCGCGCCCGTCACAACCTGTCCATGACCCGTCAACCCCGCGTCCCCGAAGGGGATGACCCAGCGCCCCTAGGGTCCCTGACCGCACCCCCCAACCCCGTCGCCGACCGGCGGCGGGGCGGTCACGGCAACTCTTGGAGCAAGAGTGGAACGTCGTACCCTCCTGCGTGCGGCCGTCCTCGGCGGCTCAACAGCCGTCCTCGGCGGAACCCTGTGGCGCGGCGCCGCGTACGCCGCACCGGCCCAGCCCGGTGCGAGCCCGTACGGGCCGCTCGGCGCACCCGACGCCAACGGCATCCGACTCCCCAGCGGTTTCACCAGCCGCGTGATCGCCCGTTCCGGCCAGCGGGTCTCCGGCACGTCGTACACCTGGCACAACGCCCCCGACGGCGGCGCGTGCTACACCGACGGCACCGGCTGGATCTACGTGTCGAACTCGGAGATCAACCCGAGCGGCGGCGCGAGCGCCGTGAAGTTCTCGTCGACGGGCGCGATCACGTCGGCGTACCGCGTCCTGTCCAACACCCGGCAGAACTGCGCGGGCGGCAAGACCCCGTGGAACACCTGGCTGTCCTGCGAGGAGGTGTCCCTCGGCTACGTCTACGAGACGGACCCGTGGGGCGTGAACGCGGCCGTGCGCCGGGACGCGATGGGCCGCTTCAAGCACGAGGCGGCAGCCGCGGACCCGGTGCGGAAGGTGATCTACCTGACCGAGGACGAGTCGAACGGCCGCTTCTACCGCTTCGTACCGACGACCTGGGGCAACCTGTCCTCCGGCACCCTTCAGGTCATGGTCGCGGGCTCCGCCGCATCCGGCTCCTTCACCTGGGCGAACGTGCCCGACCCGGACGGCTCCCCCACCACCACGCGCACCCAGGTCTCCGGCTCGAAGTCCTTCAACGGCGGGGAGGGCTGCCACTACGCCGATGACACGGTCTGGTTCACCACGAAGGGCGACAACCGCGTCTGGCAGCTCAACCTGACCAACAACACCTACGAGTTGGCCTACGACGACTCCCTCGTCACCTCCGGCACGGCCCCCCTCACCGGCGTCGACAACATCACCGGCTCCTCCTCCGGCGACCTCTTCGTGGCGGAGGACGGCGGCAACATGGAGATCTGCGTGATCACCCCGGCCGACGTGATCGCCCCCTTCCTCCGCGTCGACAACCAGTCGGGCTCGGAGATCACGGGCCCGGCGTTCTCCCCGGACGGCACGCGGCTGTACTTCTCGAGCCAGCGGGGGACGAGCGGGAGTTCGTCGGGTGGCATCACCTATGAGGTGAAGGGGCCGTTCCGGTCGTAGCCGTGAGGCCGGGACCGTCTTCCGGACGGTCCCGGCTTCTGGGAGGGTCCAAGGGTGGCTTTCAGGATCCATTTCACGAGAGACGATCTTCTTCGGGTGACCCTGGCACAGCAGCCCGAGCCGCTGCACGAGACGATCGCGAGCCTGCGTGTCCTCCAGCAACGGCGGCCGGGCGTCGGCTTGGGGCCGTGGCGCCGCTGGGCGCAGGCCCGTGTCCCCCGCTCCGCGGGCCTCCTGCGGGAGCTGGTGCGACCGCACGGAGCCGCCCCCGATTTCCTGGCCCCGCTCAGCACGGACTTCGAGGCGGGTCTGGACACGCTGCTGCACACGCCGAGGTCGTTTCTGCGCACCGACCTGGAAGCCGTCACCCGCTTCAACGGCAGGCCGCTGCCCGCCTGGACGGACGCGCTGGCCGACGGCTGCCCCCGAGTCCTGCGGACCGTGGGCGACGCCATGCGCGACTGGCACCGGGCGGCTGTCGCGCCGCTACGGCAGCATCTCCACGCCGGCTTCGCGGCGACCCGCTCCTCCGCCACACGCCACCTGCTGACGGGGGGACTGGACGCCATGCTGTCCCACCTGCATCCCACCATCTCGTGGTGGCCCCCGGTCCTGGAACTCACCTGTCCTGACCACGACCTGGACATTCCACTCCGGGGCCGCGGTGTCCGCCTGGTCCCCTCCTTCTTCTGCGGCCGAGAACCCATGATCCAGCCGGTTCCCGGCCTTCCCCTTGTCGTGGTCTACCCCGTCACCCACGACACCGTCTGGAGCCCCGAACCCGGCCCCGAACCCCGCCTCGAACCCGAGACCCGCCGCCGCAGCCTGGCCGCACTCCTGGGGAACAGCCGGGCCACCGTGCTGTACGCCGTCGCCGCCGGGCACAGCACCACCACCGACCTCGCCGGACGCACCGGCGTCTCACCGGCCACCGTCTCGCACCACACCACGGTGCTGCGCGAAGCGGGCCTGATCATCACCCACCGCACCGGCAACAGCGCCCACCACCTGCTCACCCCGTTGGGGTCCCGGTTCCTGGACGGGGACCCGCCGCCGGACCAGGGCCTGCCCGGCGGACCATGAATGCACGTGCGCGGGGGCACCCCCGTGTCCCCCGCGCACGTGCGCCTATGTGGCACCGCTGCTTTGCCGCGACCTGATCCGCCGGACAGGCCCTACCGGAGTCGCACCGGGCCCGCGTCGATCGGAAGGCGGACCAGCAGGTAGGGCCTGCGGCGCAGGTCGCGCCCCTCGTGGAAGTCTCCGTGGCGGTTGAGCTGGTTGACGGTGGCGTACAGGTGGCGGTCCGAGGCGACGCAGAGGGTGTCGGCCCAGACCAGGTCGGGCCCGTGGGCGAGGGTGTCGTACGTGCCGTCCGGGTTCCTGCGCCAGATTGCGTTGTGTTCCAGGGCGCCGCCGTAGACGCGTCCCTTGTCGTCGCTTTCCAGGCCGTCGGCCATCGGCTGGTACCCCAGGTCCTCGACCGTCCGGGCCACCTCGGCGTCGGAGGCGTCGGGGTCGGCGAGGGCGTCGACCGACACGCTGTGCAGGCGGCGGCCGGACAGCGGGCAGTAGTAGAGACGCTCGCCGTCCGCGCCGATGGCGATGCCGTCGGAGCCGACCTCGTAGTACGCGGGCTCACCGTCCGGTGGGCGGACCATGAGCGGTTCGCCCTCGATGACGGGGAGGAACTTCTTGTCGGGAAGCACCGAGGGGTGGTTCGCCAGCCGTCGCCAGGAGCGGCCCGTGGCCAGGTCGACGACGATGATGCCGTTCGGGGCGTCCGAGTCGGTGATGAACGCCATGCCCTCCGCCCCGCGCCGCAGGTCGAAGCGCACGTCGTTGGGGAAGCTGCCGGGCAGCACCACCTCCGGAGGGAAGAGGATCTTCCGGATGATCCGGTCGGTGCGCAGGTCTACCGCCACGAGCTTGGGGCCGCCGTAGGAGGACGGCACGGACAACGGGCGGCCCGTGTCGAGGATCCACAGCCGGTCGGCGGGGTCGACGACGACGCTCTGCACCGACTGGAAGTGTCCCGCCGGATCGGACGCGTCCTCACGGTTGACCTCGGCGTCGGGGTACGCGACAGGCCTGCCGCCCCGTAATTCGGCGACGGTGAAGGGGACGTCGTCGCCCCAGCGGGGGAAGTTGACGAAGGTACGGCCCCGGCGGGAGACCGTGACGCCGGTGGGTATCGCGCCCCAGAAGCGGGCGACGACCTCGTAGCCCTTGCCGTGTGCCGCCGCCCCGCCCGCCGGAGGTGGGGCGGCGGCGTATGCGTGCCCGCCGATCCGGGTGGCGGCCAGGGAGGTGGTGACCGCGGTGATGAACGTACGTCGCTGGAGTCGCCTCATGCGCCCTGATGGTTCCAAGGCGCACGGCGTCGGACCAATGTCCTTCGACGTCGCTCGAACAGCGCTGGTGGTGAGGATGCCTCATGACCGAACCTCGTGCAGCGGAGGGTCCAGCAGACGGATCGTCACCGGCAGGCCGTCCATCTCGTGACCGCACCAGTGACCATCCGCACGAGCGCCCGTTCCTCCGGGTGGGCGACTTCGCCCTTCCCCGCCCACTCGACGGAAGGAACACCCTCGTGGACACGACCGCGTGGAAGACCACGGCCGAACTCGCCGCCTTCTTCGACCAGGCCACTGCGGATCTGCCCGCCGCACAACAGCGCCTGCTCCAAGTGCTCAAGATCGGGGAGGAGTTCGGCGAGGCCGCCCAGGCCTTCATCGGGGCGACGGGCACGAACCCGCGGAAGGGAACGAGCCACACCTGGGACGATGTGACGGCCGAGGTCTGCGACGTGATCGTCACCTCGATGGTGACGCTGCACCGACTCGGCGTTCCTGACCCCGCGGCCGTGTTCATCGAGCACCTGAAGCAGGCCGCGGCCCGCACCTTCGCCGCCCGGGAGGCCTGAGGTGGAGCGAGTACTGCCCCGCGAGGAGTGGGTCAAGACCCTTCCGCAGGCCATCGTCGGGTCCTGCGTGTTGCTGCTCGACGACGAGGACCGGATTCTGCTGCTCCGCTACGCCGAGGGCCAGCCGAGCGCCGGAACCTGGGGGCTGCCCGGCGGAATGCTCGACCACGGCGAAGACCCGCTCAGCGCCGCGCAACGCGAACTGCGCGAGGAGACCGGGATCGTCCTCGACCACCCTCCTCGCTTCCTCGGCTACGACCACCGTGCCGACGTGAAGGGAACGGGCCCGGTGATCGACTTCTTCTTCTACGGCGGCACCCTCGCAGCCGGTCAGCGCATCAGTCGCAGCCCGGAACACGACAAGGACGGCCTCTTCACCCTGAACGAGCTGCACACCGCGCCCCTCACGTCCCACCCACCGACACTCACCGCCCTGCACACCGCCGCCCGCTCCGGAACCGTCGTATGCCTGCGCGAAGGACAGCCCCGGTGACTGCGGCGACGCGGCACGCGGGCCGACGCCCTGCACGTACGGAGAGCCACCGTCCGGTCACGTCACGTTCGCATCACGGGTCCGCCAATCCGCAGCAGCACCGAAAGCCCCTCAGTACGTTCATCACCTCAAATCCGGCCGATCGCCTCATCGTGATCACGGTTACGGATCTGCATATGAACCGACTCTGGGGGGCTCTCCGTGCACCTGTTCCGCAAATCCGCCGCCGCGGCCGTCGCCGCGCTCGCACTGGCCGGCCTGCCGGCCACCGCCGAGGCCCATGACGGCACTCACCCGTTCGAGAACTGCACCGAGGCGTACGAGAACGGGTACTCCAACATCGCCGAGGGCGACGAGCACTACGGTGACCACCTCGACCGCGACGGGGACGGCGTGGGCTGCGACAACCCGCCCGCCGGCTTCGTTCCGGCCGAGGACGAGGACGGCAGCGCCGGAAGCGGCGAGGCCACGGAATCCGAAGCCTCCGGAGCTTCCGGCCGGCAGGACGACACCGACCTGGCCGCGACAGGAGGCGACGACACCACGCCGTACCTGGCGGCCGGCGGCACGGCCGTACTGCTCGCCGGCGGCGGTCTGCTCCTGGCCGCACGTAGACGTCGCACGTCCCGCTGACGACGGATCGCCCGGCGCCCTCACCACGGGGAACCGGGCGTCCTCAGCCCCTCACTACGGTGGGACGCATGAGGCTCTCGCCCTTCGCCGCCCAGCAACGTTTCGCCGCAACGCCCGTCGCCAGGCTGGCGACAGCCGACGCCCACGGGGTGCCCCACGCGGTGCCCGTCACTTTCGTCGTCCAGGACGACGTCCTGTACTTCGCGGTCGACCACAAGCCCAAGAGCACGTGGGACCTGCGCCGGTTGCGCAACATCCGGGAGAACCCCGCGGTGACGGTGCTGGTGGACCACTACGCCGAGGACTGGTCCACGCTGTGGTGGGCCCGCGCCGACGGTCGCGGGGAGGTGCTGGAGGACGGACGGGAACGACACCGCGCGGTGGAGTTGCTGTGCGGCAAGTACGCGCAGTACAAGGGCTCCCCTCCCGAGGGTCCCGTGGTCGCCGTTCGGGTCGAGCGGTGGAGCGGCTGGGCCTTCACGTAGCGCCGCACCCGAGCCGGCAGGCACCGCAGAGACACTGAGCGCACACGTCGCCGAGGCCGATAAGGACGCCCCGCGTATCGCCGGTCTACGCTGGCCCTCGTGATCGCCAAGCTGCAGTGTGTGGTGCTGGACTGTGCTGATGTCCTTGAACTCGCCCGGATCCCGCTCGGCCGCAGCAGTTTCATCTCGACCTTGGGGTCGCGGATCTCAGGCAATCCCGGGAAGAGGTTCTCCAGCTCCCCTTCTGTCTGGTCCGCGACTGACAGGGCGCGGCCTGGTGCAGGCTCGTCGGCGGCGACCATTCCGGGCCTGGGCCCCGCAAAAGCAAGAGGGCGGCACCCCCGCACAAGGGTGCCGCCCTCTCTTCGTGATCCGGAATCGCCGCCCCGTCGGTGAGGGTCGGGGACAAAGGCGGCGTCTCCGGCGTTCAGTGGAGGCTGTCAGGCCTACCGGTGGTCACTCCCCGTCGACTGCGAGGCCGCCCGCCCCGCCTCCAGTCGCGCCACCGGAATCCGGAACGGCGAGCAGGAGACGTAGTCCAGTCCCACCTCGTGGAAGAAGTGGACCGACTCCGGGTCGCCGCCGTGTTCGCCGCAGACCCCGAGTTTCAGGTCGGGGCGGGTGGCGCGGCCGGCTTCGGCGGCGAGCTTCACCAGGGAGCCCACGCCGTCCTTGTCGATCGTCTCGAACGGGGAGACGCCGAAGATGCCCTTCTCCAGGTAGGCCGTGAAGAACGAGGCCTCCACGTCGTCCCGGCTGAAGCCCCACACCGTCTGCGTCAGGTCGTTCGTGCCGAAGCTGAAGAACTCCGCCGCCTCCGCGATCTGGCCCGCCGTCAGTGCGGCCCGCGGCAGTTCGATCATCGTGCCGATCGCCAGCTTCAGTGCCGTGCCCGTCGCCGCCTCGACCTCCGCGACGACCTGGTCGGCCTCCTCGCGGACGATCTCCAGCTCCTGGACCGTGCCGACCAGCGGGATCATGATCTCGGCGCGCGGGTCGCCCTTGGCGTTCTTGCGCTCGGCCGCGGCCTCGGCGATCGCCCGTACCTGCATCGTGAACAGGCCGGGGATGACCAGGCCGAGGCGTACGCCGCGCAGACCCAGCATCGGGTTCTGCTCGTGCAGGCGGTGCACCGCCTGCAGGAGACGGAGTTCGTTCTCGTGCGGCTCCTGGCGGGACTCCGCCAGGGCGACCCGGACCGAGAGCTCTGTGATGTCGGGCAGGAACTCGTGCAGCGGCGGGTCGAGGAGACGGATCGTCACCGGCAGGCCGTCCATCGCCGAGAACAGCTCCACGAAGTCCTGCTTCTGGAGCGGGAGCAGCTCCTTCAGCGACTCCTCGCGCTCGGCCTCCGTGTCGGCCAGGATGAGGCGCTCGACCAGCTCACGACGGTCACCGAGGAACATGTGCTCCGTGCGGCACAGTCCGATGCCCTGCGCGCCGAAACGACGGGCGCGCAGCGCGTCCTCGGCGTTGTCCGCGTTGGCGCGCACCCGCAGGCGACGCTTGCGGTCGGCGAACGCCATGATCCGGTGTACGGCCTCGACCAGTTCGTCGGCGTCCTGGGCGCCCGCGTGCATCCGGCCCTCGAAGTACTCCACGACCGGGGACGGGACCACGGGCACCTCACCGAGGTACACCTTGCCGCTCGACCCGTCGATGGAGATCAGGTCGCCCTCCTCCACCACATGCCCGCCCGGCACCGTCATCCGGCGCCGCTTGGTGTCGACCTCGAGCTCCTCGGCACCGCACACACAGGTCTTGCCCATGCCGCGCGCCACCACGGCGGCGTGCGAGGTCTTGCCACCCCGGCTCGTCAGGATGCCCTCCGCCGCGATCATGCCGTCCAGGTCGTCCGGGTTCGTCTCGCGGCGGACCAGGATCACCTTCTCGCCCGAACGCGACCACTTCACCGCCGTGTACGAGTCGAAGACCGCCTTGCCGACCGCCGCACCCGGCGACGCCGCGATGCCCCGGCCGACCGTCTGGACCTTCGTGTCCTCGTCGAAGCGCGGGAACATCAGCTGGGCCAGCTGAGCGCCCGACACCCGCTGGAGGGCCTCGGCCTCGTCGATGAGCCCCTGGTCGACCAGCTGCGTCGCGATGCGGAAGGCCGCCCCTGCCGTCCGCTTGCCGACGCGCGTCTGGAGCATCCACAGCTGCCCGCGCTCGATCGTGAACTCGATGTCGCAGAGGTCCTTGTAGTGGTTCTCCAGGGTCTCCATGATCTGCATCAGCTGGTCGTACGACTTCTTGTCGATCGTCTCCAGCTCCGCCAGCGGGACGGTGTTGCGGATGCCCGCGACCACGTCCTCGCCCTGGGCGTTCTGCAGGTAGTCGCCGTACACGCCCTGGTGGCCGGAGGCGGGGTCACGCGTGAACGCGACACCCGTGCCCGAGTCCGGACCCAGGTTGCCGAACACCATCGAGCAGACGTTGACCGCCGTGCCGAGGTCGTGCGGGATGCGCTCCTGGCGGCGGTAGAGCTTGGCCCGGTCGCCGTTCCAGGAGTCGAAGACCGCCTTGATGGCGAGGTCCATCTGCTCGCGCGGGTCCTGCGGGAAGTCCCGGCCGGCCTCGCTCTTGACGATCTTCTTGAAGCGGGTGACCAGCTTCTTCAGATCCGCGGCCTCCAGCTCGGTGTCGACCGTGACCTTCTTGGCGTCCTTGGCCTTCTCCAGGGCGTCCTCGAAGAGGTCGCCGTCGACGCCGAGGACCGTCCTGCCGAACATCTGGATGAGGCGCCGGTAGGAGTCCCAGGCGAAGCGCTCGTCGCCGGCCTGCTTGGCCAGGCCCTGGACCGACTTGTCCGACAGACCGATGTTCAGGACGGTGTCCATCATGCCCGGCATGGAGAACTTCGCGCCGGAGCGGACCGAGACCAGCAGCGGGTCGTCGGGCTGGCCGAGCTTCTTGCCCATGCGCTGCTCCAGGGCGTCGAGGTGCGCACTCACCTCGTCACGCAGTGCCGCCGGCTCGTCGCCACTGTCCAGGTAGACCTTGCAGGCCTCGGTGGTGATCGTGAAGCCCGGAGGCACCGGAAGGCCCAGGTTGGTCATCTCGGCGAGGTTCGCGCCCTTGCCACCGAGGAGGTCCTTGAGGTCCTTGTTGCCCTCGGTGAAGTCGTAAACGAACTTCACGCCCTCAACGCTCGCCGCCTGCTCAGCTACGTGGGGATCTTTGTTTTCCGACACGGGTCTCGACTCCTCGAGGACGCGGTGGCTGCCCTGACGGCGAGGAACATACCCAGATCGAAGGCACCTGGGTACGTCCACTTGCGCGTCATACGCCTGTAACCACTCGTCCGCCAGCGGATCGAAAGTCAAGGCTCGGCAAGCAATCAACCGCTTATGTTTTCACTTCCTGAACGAATCAACCCCCGTAGACACTCTATTTCGCTCAGATGAGCGGGTCCGGGTACGTTTGATTTCGCTCGATGAACGATCAAAGCATGGCACTGAGTGCCACCCTTTGGAGAAGTGCATTCGCTCAAGATCCGCTCATCTGAGCGCAACCCTTATCAAGGGTGGCGAGAATCACGCTGCCACAGGCGCCGGGATTTCACCATGCGGACGGTCGGCCGGAACGGAAACACCGACGACACGGAAAGGGCTCACACGCCCAGCGCCAGCAACCGCTCCTCCACCCGATCCGGCGCGTACAGGTACTCCACGACCAACGCCCCGGCCCCCACCAGCCCGGCCCGCTCCCCGAGCCGCGACGTGACGACGTCCAGGTGAGCGGTGGAACGCGGCAGCGCCCGCTGGTACAGCAGCTCCCGTACGCCCGTCAGGAAGGGGGTTCCGGCCAAATCCCCCGCGATCATCAGAACACCGGGGTTCAGCAGCGTGACGACCGTCGCCAGGACGTCCCCGACCAGCCGCCCCGCCTCACGCGCCAACGCCGCCGCCCCCGGATGCCCGGACGCGAGCAGGTCCCGCACATCCGATCCGGACGCCGCCGGCACCCCGGTCTCCGCCAGCTTCCGGGCCACGGCGCCCCCGCTCGCGACGGCGGCCAGACAGCCGTACGAACCGCATCGGCACAGCGCCTCGGCGCCCTCCGGGACCCGGATGTGGCCGAGGTCGCCGGCGCCGCCGTCGATGCCCCGGTAGATCGAGCCGTGCACCACGACCCCCGCGCCGATCCCCGTCGACACCTTGACCAGCACGAACGCCGAGCAGTCGGCATACGCCGTGCGCTGTTCGCCGTACGCCATGAGGTTGGCGTCGTTGTCGACGAGGACCGGCACCGCGCCCGCGCCCGTGTGCTCGGTGAAGGCCCTGGCCAGGCGGCCCCGTATGTCGTAGCCGTCCCAGCCGGGCATGATCGGCGGCTGGACGACCCGGCCGGTGTCGTTGTCGACGGGGCCGGGCACCGCGAGGCCGATGCCGCAGACCTCGTCCGCGCGGTGGCCCGCCTTCTCCAGGAGTTCGGCGAACCAGTGGCCGAGTTCGCCGAGTACGGCGTCGGGGCCGTCCTCGATCACCAGCGTGCCGCCGTGCTCGGCCAGGATCTCGCCGGTCAGGGACAGGACGGCCGCGCGGGCGTGCCGGGTGTCGAGGTCGGCGGCGAGAACGACGGCGTGGGCGTCGTCGAACTCGAGGGTGATGGAGGGGCGGCCACCGAGGGGCGAGTCGACCGGGCCGCCGGCGCCCTCGCGCAGCCAGCCGGCGCGGAAGAGGCGGTCCAGGCGTTGGCCGACGGTGGCGCGGGACAGTCCGGTGACCTGTTGCAGGGCGCCACGGGTCGTGGCACGGCCACTGCGCACCAGTTCCAGCAGATCTCCGGCCCGAGCCTGACCCCGTCCCGTCATGCACACCCCCTTGTGTTTCTCAAGCTTGCATTACATATTGAGTTTTGCGTGTTAAATAGACGTAACTCTACGATAGCCACTGCCGAACTGGTCGGCCGGACGTCTTCGGGGAGCCCTGAGTGGATCGCGCAACGCAGCTCGCCGCCCGCGACAGCGGGCACTTGGATCCCGTACGCACCATTTCCTCACCACCCTCTTCCGGCCATGGTGAGGTAACGGGCTCCGCGGGCATTGCATACGATCCAGCCGCCCCGACACATTCGCTGCACGTGAGGGCGGCGCAGGTGCTGGAGGGCAACTGGAGGGGCGCCTCCACGGTCCCCTCGCGGGGCCTGTATCCGCACCAGTGGTCCTGGGACTCGGCGTTCATCGCGATCGGCCTGCGCCACCTGTCGCCGTTACGGGCACAGACGGAGCTGGAGACGCTGCTGGACGCCCAGTGGGGCGACGGGCGGATCCCGCACATCGTCTTCAACCCCTCCGTCCCCCTCGACGCGTACTTCCCGAGCCCCGACTTCTGGCGCTCCTCGACCGCGGGGCGCGCTGCGGGCGCCCCGCGCACCGTACAGACCTCCGGGATCGTGCAGCCACCGGTGCACGCGCTGGCGGCCTGGCTGGTGCACCGCGCCGATCCGGGGCTGTCGCGGGCGCGCGGCTTCCTCGCCCGGGTGTATCCGCGGCTGGCGGCCTGGCACCGGTATCTGCTGCACCGGCGGGACCTGGGCGGGGGCGGCCTCGCGTCCGTCGTGCATCCCTGGGAACAGGGTATGGACAACAGTCCCTGCTGGGACGCCCCGCTGAGCCGGATCACGCCCGCCCCTGCCCGCTCCTTCCGGCGCGCCGACCTCGACCACGGGGCGGCGGAGGACCGGCCGACGGATCTGGACTACGGGCGGTATGTGCGGCTGGCGACGGACTACCGGGACGGCGGGTATGCCGACGGGGCAGACCAAGGGGCGTCCCGCAGGGCCTCGGTTGAGGGTGGTGGTGGGAGGCGGGCGGGCGAGTTCGCGGTGGAGGACCCCGCCTTCAATGCCCTGCTCATCGCGTCCGAGCTCGCGCTGGCCCGGATCGCGCAGGAGCTGGGAGCGACCGGTACGGCCCGGCAGGCGCGCGCGGAGCGGCTGACGGCGGCGCTGATCGAGCGGTTGTGGGATCCGGCGGAGGGGATGTTCTTCTGCCGGGACGTGCGGGGCGGGGTGCGGGCCGAGGGGCAGGCCGAGGCGCGGGCCGAGGGGCCGCGTGGGGAGCTGATTCCCGAGCGCGGTGTCTCCGGTCTCGTGCCGCTCCTTCTGCCCGGCCTCCCGCGCGAGGTCGCCGCCGCGCTCGTCCGTACGGCGTGCGGCCCGCACTTCGGGCTGGGGACCACGACCCGCCTCGTCCCGTCGTACGACCTCCTCGGCGAGGCCTTCGACCCGCACCGCTACTGGCGGGGACCGGCCTGGTTCAACACGAGCTGGCTGCTGGAACGCGGACTCAGGGTGCAGGGCGAGCGGGAACGCGCCGACGCGCTGCGGGATGCGGTGCTCACCGTCGCCGACTCGTCCGGATTCGCGGAGTACGTCGACCCGTACACCGGCGAGGCCTGCGGGGCGGCCGACTTCAGCTGGACCGCCGCGCTGGCGCTCGACCTGCTGCACAGCGACACATCAGGCACGGAAGTCACGAAAGTCACAGAAGTCACAGAAGTCACCGCAGTCAAGGAAGTCACGAACGTCTCGGCGATCAAGGGAGGGGACCGGGGATGACGGACCGGCATCATCTGCTCGTGTACGGCGGGACGTTCGCCGCCGTGGGCGACGGCGGGGACATCAGCGGCGTACGGGGCGGCACTTCCCCGGACGGGTTATTCGTACGTGACGCCCGGCACCTGAGCCGGTGGCAGCTCACCGTCGACGGCGCCGTGCCCGAGGCGCTGTCGCCGGTCGCCGACGGGGACACCGCGCGTTGCGTGCTCGTGCCGCGCGGCGGCCGCACCGAGCCGCCCGCGTACACGCTCTTCCGTGAACAGGCCGTCGGCGACGGCTCGTTCGTCGAGTCGCTGCGCGTGACCAGCAACCGTCCGGTGCCGACCGCGGTCCGCCTCGCGGTCACCGCCGACGCCGACTTCACCGACCAGTTCGAGCTGCGCTCCGACCACCGCACGTACGCGAAAATAGGAGCCACTCGCTCCCGCCAGGTCCTCGACGACGGTGTGGAGTTCACGTACCAGCGCGGCGAGTGGCGCTCTTGTACGACCGTAAAGGCCGACCCCGCTCCCGACGGTGTGGAGGAGACCGGTACCGGTGCGCGTCGCCTCGTCTGGACGCTGGAACTGGAGCCGCACGGGACGGCGGAGCTGACGTTGCGGGTGATGGCGCGCCCGCACGGCGACAAGCGGGCCCTGCGGGTGCCCCGCTCCCCCGCCGCCGTCAACGAGCAGCTCCTTTCCCTGGAGGGCGAGTTCGTGGAGGGCGTGGCCTTCCCGACCGGCTGGCCGGAGCTGGCCGCGGCCTGTGCGCGCGGCCTCGCCGACCTGGCCTCGCTCCAGGTGCCGGCGACCGGGCCGGACGGCGAGGAACTACGGGTACCGGCCGCCGGGGCACCGTGGTTCCTGACCCTGCTGGGCCGGGACGCCCTGCTCACCTCGCTGTTCGCGCTCCCCTACCGGCCGCGGCTGGCCGCCGCCACGCTCCCCGCGCTCGCCGCGACGCAGGCGACGGAGACCGGCGTCGACGCGGTCGCCCAGCCGGGCAAGATCGTGCACGAGGTACGGCACGGTGAACTGGCGCACTTCGGGCAGGTGCCGTACGGGCGGTATTACGGCTCGGTGGACGCGACGCCGCTGTTCCTGGTCCTGCTCGGGGCATACGTGGAGCACACCGGGGACGCCGACCTGGCCCGCCGCCTGGAACCGCACGCCCGCGCGGCGATCGGCTGGATGCTGGACCACGGCGGGCTGACCTCGCGCGGCTACCTGGTCTACCGCGCCGACCAGGGCGGCCTCGCCAACCAGAACTGGAAGGACTCCCCCGGCGCCATCTGCTCGGCCGACGGCACACGCCCGACCGGGCCGGTGATGGCGGCGGGGGCGCAGGGGTACGCGTACGACGCGCTGCGCCGCACGGCATGGTTGGCGCGCACGGCGTGGGACGACCAGACGTACGCGGCCCTGCTGGAACAGGCGGCCGGCGATCTGCGCGACCGCTTCCAGCGGGACTTCTGGATGCCGGAGCACTCCTTCCCCGCGCTCGCGCTGGACGGGGAGGGCCGCCAGGTGGACGCGCTGGCCTCCGACGCCGGGCATCTGCTGTGGTCGGGGCTGCTGGACAAGGAGTACGGCGAGTCGGTCGGCCGGCGGTTGCTGGAACCGGACTTCTTCTCCGGGTGGGGCGTCCGCACGCTGGCGTCCGGGCAACCGGCGTACCACCCCCTGTCGTACCACCGCGGTTCGGTGTGGCCGCACGACAACGCGCTGATCACGCTGGGGCTGGCCCGTTACGGCCTGCACGACGAGGCCCGTTCGGTCGCACACGCGCTGGTCGACGCGGCGACGGCGACCGGCCATCGGCTGCCGGAGGTCCTCGCGGGGTACGGCCGGGACAGCCACGCGGAGCCGGTGCCGTACCCGCACGCGTGCGTACGGGAGTCCCGCTCGGCGTCGGCTCCGTTGGCGCTGCTGACGGCGGTCGGGGGTGCGTAGCGGGGTGATCGGCGAGGCGTTTGCCGGGTGTTTGCCGAGGAGTGGGCAAAGGGGCTGAACACCGGACCGAGGCGAACCGTACGGGACTATGGCGGATCCGATTCCCCCCACGTCGGATCCGCCGCTCCACCGGGCTTCGTACGGAAGGACCTTCGGGTGCCTGTCTTCACGCGCTTCCATCGGCCGACGGACACGACCGACGACACTACGTCTGTCACAACGCCGACCGAGGAGCCAACAGAGGTGCCGACCGAAGCCGTACCGGAGGAAAGGGCCGAACGGGGGGTGCCTGCCGAGGGAACCGAGCCGGGGGCGTCCGCCGGGCAAACCGAGCCCGAGGCCCCCGACAGGCAAACCGAGCCCGAAGCTCCCGCCGGACAAACCGAACCGGGCACGCCCACCGGGGAAGGCAAGCCCGAGGCCCCCGCCGGGCAAGCAGGGCCGGAGGCCCGCGCCGAGGAGCAGGCTGGGTCACCGGCGCCGGCCGAGGATCCGGCGGGGCCCGAAGCACCGGCCGCCGAAACGGCTGTCCCCGAGCCACTGGACGGTGACCTGGCCAAGCCGCAGCCGTTTGCTGAGGGAACGGCCGAGCCGGAGGCACCCGCCACGATCAGCCCTCAGTCCCAGACATCGGCCGACGACCGGGATGAGCCGGCATCGCCGACCGCTGACGCGGCCGCGCCGAAAGCCTCCACCGAAACCGAAACCGAAACCGAGACCAGGCCGGAGACTCCGGCGGCCGAGCCTCAGACACCGGCCGAGGACACGGCCGGGCCCGGGACTCCCGCCGGACACCAGGCCGATCCCAAACCCCCCGCCCGCCCAGAGGCCCCCGCCGAAGACCAGGCCCAACCGGAGCCGTCCGCCCCGGCAGATGCGGCGGCCCAACCATCCGCAACCGCCCAACCACCCGCACCCGCACCCGCACCCGCACCCGCACCCGCCGAAGACAACGCCCCCTCTCACTCCACCCCCACCAGATCCCGCCTCGCCCACTGGCGCTCCTGGCGGAGCCGGTACCCCGTTGCCGCCCGCGCCCTCTACTGGACGACCACCGCCGTGGCCGTCGTCCTCGTCTTCGGGGCGTTGTTGCTGCCGAACACCCTTGTCGCGCTGCAGTCCAACCGGTTCACGCGGTTGCCGGCGGAGGCGATCGTGGGGGCTGCCGTGCTGCTCGCGTTGCCGCGGCGGGCGCGGCTCGCGGTGGCGGCGTTGTTCGGGGTGGTGCTCGGGGCGTTGACCGTGGTGAACGTGCTCGACATGGGGTTCACCGAGTATCTCGGCCGGGGCTTCAATCTTGTCCTCGACTGGGGGTTGTTGGACGACGCCCAGTCGTATGTCGAGGATTCCATGGGCCGGGCGATGGCCGTCGGCGCCACCATCGGCGCGGGCCTCCTCATCGTCCTGCTGCTCGGCGTCATGGCTCTGGCGACCGTCCGGCTCAGCAATCTGCTCGTTCGCAACACCCAGGCCTCCACCCGCGCCACCCTCATCGCCGGCACCGTCTGGATCACCTGCTCCACCCTCGGCCTGCAGTTCAACGGCATGCCGATCGCCTCCAACCGCGCCGCCGGCGCGCTGGAGGCCCAGGCCCGGCGGGTGAAGGACACCCTCCGGGACGAGGCCGCCTTCGCGAAGGAGGCCAAGGCCGACACCTTCGGGAACACCCCCGCCGACCAGCTCGTGCCCGACCTGCGCGGCAAGGACGTGCTCTTCACCTTCATCGAGAGCTACGGCCGCAGCGCGATCGAGGACCCGGACATCGCACCCGGCGTCAACCAGACCCTCGACACGAGCAACGAGGCCCTGGAGAAGGCCGGTTTCCACGCCAAGAGCGGCTGGCTGACGTCGGCGACGTTCGGCGGCAGCAGCTGGCTCGGCCACTCCACCACCATGTCCGGCCTGTGGATCGACAACCAGCAGCGCTACCGCACGGTCACGGCCGGCGACCACCTCACCCTCACCAAGGCCTTCCAGAAGACCGGCGCCTGGGACACGGTCGGCGTCATGCCGGGTGTGCAGAAGGGCTGGCCGGAGGTGAAGTGGTACGGCCTCGACAAGCTCTACGACGCCTTCGACCTGGGCTACCGGGGGCCGAAGTTCAGCTGGTCGACCATGCCGGACCAGTACGCGCTGGAGGCCTTCCAGCGCCAGGTGCACGGCAAGAAGCGCGACAAGCCCCTGATGGCGGAGGTCATCCTGACGTCCAGTCACCAGCCCTGGGCACCGATCCCGAAGATGGTCGGCTGGGACCAGCTCGGCGACGGCTCGATCTTCGGCCCCATCGCGAAGGCCGGCCTCAACTCCTCGGAGGTCCTCACCGACTCCGACCTCTCCAAGCAGGAGTACGGCAAGTCCATCAGCTACTCCGTCACCAGCCTCACCCAGTGGATGGAGCGCTACGGCACCGACGACACCGTCCTCGTCTTCCTCGGCGACCACCAGCCCATCACCCGGGTCAGCGGCAACAACGCCAGCCGTGACGTGCCCGTCTCGATCGTCGCCAAGGACCCCAAGATCCTCGACAAGGTCGCGAGCTGGAACTGGACGGACGGCATCAAGCCCGCCACCGACGCCCCGGTGTGGAAGATGAGTTCGTTCCGCGACCGGTTCCTGACGGCGTACGGATCCACTCCGCACCCCACCAAGGACTGATCAGCCCCCGGACGTGTCCAGCTCCGCGTCCTCGCCCACGCCCACGCAGTCGTACGGGTCCTTCAGCCAGCCGTCCGGCAGCACCACCCGGTTGTTGCCGGACGTACGGCCGCGGGGCCCGTCGGCGCCGGCGGGCCAGGGCTGGTCGAGGTCCAACTCGTCCAGGCCGGCGCGGAGTTCCTCCAGGGACGACGTGATCGCCAGCCGCTTGCGCATCTCCGAGCCGACCGCGAAGCCCTTCAGGTACCAGGCCACGTGCTTGCGGAAGTCGATGACCCCGCGCGACTCGTCGCCGATCCACTCGCCGAGCAGGGTGGCGTGACGGACCATGACATCGGCGACCTCGCGCAACGACGGCTCACGGAAGTCCTGGTGGCGCCCTTCGAACGCCGCCACGAGATCCGCGAACAGCCACGGCCGTCCCAGGCACCCGCGCCCGACGACCACCCCGTCGCACCCGGTCTCCCGCACCATCCGCAGCGCGTCCTGAGCCGACCAGATGTCCCCGTTGCCGAGCACCGGGATCTCCGGCACGTGCTCCTTCAGCCGGGCGATGGCGTCCCAGTCGGCCGTGCCGCCGTAGTGCTGGGCGGCGGTGCGGCCGTGCAGGGCGACGGCCGTCACGCCCTCCTCGACGGCGATCCGCCCGGCGTCCAGGTACGTGATGTGGTCGTCGTCGATGCCCTTGCGCATCTTCATCGTGACCGGCAGGTCCCCGGCCCCGCTGACCGCCTCCCGCAGGATCGCCCGCAGCAGGTTCCGCTTGTACGGCAGCGCGGAGCCGCCGCCCTTCCGCGTCACCTTCGGGACCGGGCAGCCGAAGTTCAGGTCGATGTGGTCGGCCAGGTCCTCCTCCGCGATCATGCGGACGGCTTTGCCGACGGTCGCCGGGTCGACGCCGTACAGCTGGATCGAGCGCGGCTTCTCGGTCGCGTCGAAATGGATCAGCTGCATGGTCTTCTCGTTGCGCTCGACCAGCGCCCGGGTGGTGATCATCTCGCTCACGAACAGGCCCTTGCCCCCGCTGAACTCCCTGCACAGGGTGCGGAAGGGCGCGTTGGTGATCCCGGCCATGGGGGCCAGGACGACGGGCGGCTGGACGGGGTGCGGACCGATCTGCAGGGGCGTGGACATTCCTCCATTGTGCCGCGTGATGAGTCCGCCGAAATCGTTAGTTAGCCGCACTATCAATATCGGCGTACGATGGTCCCCATGCCCGAGCTCAGCCCCGCCGACGCGTGCTGGTGCTCGCGATCTGCTGCATGACCGGATCGGCCGCAAGCGGGTCTTCATGGCGGGCCTGGTCGTCTTCACGATCGGCTCGGCGCTGTGCTCCGTCGCCGCGAACCTGGATGCGCTGGTCGCCTTCCGGATGGTGCAGGCGGTGGGCGGCTCGATGCTCAACCCGGTCGCCATGTCGATCACCACCAACACTCCGGTCGGTCCGTGGCCTGAGAGCCCGCTTCACCTCGCGGCTGAGCGCCCAGGCGTCCGCCACCGGACCCACGTGCCCGAGCTTGTCGGGGTTGCTCACCGAGCGGATCGTCTGGATCCGCCCGTCGAGTACGTCGAGTGTCAGGGTGTTGAGCACCTTGTTGTCCCGGTCACGGAGGATCGCGCCCGGCTGGCCGTTCACCTCGCGTGGCTCGAACTCCACTCCGACGCTGACGACCGAGGGGAAGACCGAGGCCAGCAGCCGGGCCACCTTCTCGGCGCCGATGATGTCCCTGGCCAGCTGCGGGACCTTGCCGCCGCCGTCCCCGACCAGCTGGACGTCGGCGGCGAGCAGTTCCCGCAGGCCCTCGACGTCGCCTTCCCGGAGCGCGTCGAAGAAGCGCGCCGCCAGTTCCTCCCGCTCCCGGCGGTCCGTCTCGAACCGAGGGCGCCCCGCGTCCATGTGGCGGCGCGCCCGTACCGCGAGCTGGCGGCACGCCGCCTCCGACCTGCCCACCGCCGAGGCGACCTCGGGGAAGCCGAACCCGAACACCTCGCGCAGCACGAAGACCGCCCGTTCGAGCGGGCTGAGGCGCTCGAGCAGCAACAGGGCCGCCATCGACAACGAGTCGGCGAGCTCCGCCGAGCGCTCCGGGTCCTCGTAGGGGTCGGTGAGCAGCGGCTCGGGGAGCCACTGGCCGACGTACTCCTCCCGCCGGACGCGGGCCGACCGCAGGACGTCGATCGAGATCCGGGTGACCACGGCCGAGAGGAACGCCTTGGTCGACGTGGGTTGTGTCGGGGAAGCCGCGTAGCGCAGCCAGGTCTCCTGGACCGCGTCCTCCGCCTCGCTCACGCTGCCGAGGATCCGGTAGGCGATCGCGAACAGCAGCGGCCGTAGCTCCTCGAAGTCCTCGGTGCGGGTCACGCGAGCTCCTCCTTGAAGCCCTGGCGCCACGAGGGATAACGCAGCTCCCAGCCGAGCTCCCGCCTGGCCCTGGCGTTGGAGAAGCCGCGGCCCTCGGTCATCAGGGTCACCGCGAACTCCCCGGCCAGCAGCTTGGCCAGCCACCTGGGAACCCGCATCGGCCGCTTCGCCCCCGCGCACGCGGCCAGATACGGCAGCCACTCGCGGACCTGGGCGGGCTCGTCGTCGACGATGTTGAACACACCCCTCGCCTGCTTCTCCACGACCAGTACGGTGGCGCTCGCCGCGTCGTCGAGGTGCACCCACGAGTTCCAGCCGGTGCCTTCCCCGACGAGCGGGAACTTCCGCTTGCGCACGAACCCGACCACGTCGTCACTGGCGCCCGGCCCGTAGAACCCTCCGTATCGCAGGACCGTGCCGCCGGCCTTGGGCACCACGTCCTGGATGTGCATGACACCCACGGAGAGCCTGCGCGCCATCGTCCCCGTGCCCGGGTCGATCGGGTCCTCCTCGGTCAGCAGCCCTACGCCGGGCGCGTAGCTCTGCGCGAAGCTCTGCACGACGACGTGGGGTACGCCGGTCGCCTGGGCGGCGGCCAGCAGGTGGTCCGTGCCCTCGATACGCAGCCGGTTGGTGGTGGCGAAGAACCGGTCCGGGTGCCGCATGTCGGGCTTGCCGGAGATCGCGGTCATCTCATGCACGATCGCGTCCGGCCGGGCGGCCGCCACCGCCTCACCGACCGACATCGCGTCCAGCCCGTCCATCACGACGGCCTCCGCGCCCAGCTGCTCCAGCAGGCCCGTCTTGGCCGCGCTCCTCGTCGTAGCCGTCACCTGGTGGCCTCTGGCCACGAGCTGCGGCACCAGCCGCCTCCCGACGGTCCCGGTCCCGCCTGCCACGAAAACCCGCACAACCCTCACCTCACTGATTCCGAAATTGCCTCTCATCCCAGAGACGAGACAGCACCGGCCTTCTGTGACATGGGGATGAGGAAGAGAACAGTCGAGAGAATCAAGCGGCCAAGGTCGGCCAGCGTTTGAGCACGGCCTCCTCCACGTAGGGCAGCGCCCGCTGCCCCGCCAGCGCCAGCGTGATCGCCGCCGCCACCCCCGCCCAGGCGATCGGGCCCAGCGGCGTGCAGCCGACCAGTTGGCTCGCGCCCGGTGTCTCCACCAGGGCGACCAGCGCGGCCGCCGAGCCCAGGGACGTGAAGCGGACCAGGGGGCTGTCGCGGCGGTCGGCCAGGGTCTGGGCGAGTTGGGTGCCCACCACCGCGCACAGGGCCATGGTCGTCGAGCGGCGGGCCGTGCCGGGTGTGAAGCGGCCGAACAGCCAGGCGGCGGTCGCGCCGAGGCACGTGGTCAGGGCGCGGTGCCGGATCTGGCGGATCAGGGGGGCGCCCAGGACGGACGTACCGAGAGGCTCGTCCGCCTCCGTGTGGGTGGATTCCGGTCCCTCCTCCTCGTGCTGTTCCGGCGTCACCGCCACCGCCATCGCCGGGAACAGGTCCGTGAACAGGTTCACCAGCAGCATCTGGCGGGTGGACAGCGGCGCGGAGCCCGACAGCAGGGTGCCGACGATGCCGAAGCTCACCTCGCCCGCGTTGCCGCCGATCAGGATGGCGATGGCGTCGGCGACGCTGTGCCACAGGGCGCGGCCTTCGTGGACCGCCTCGATGAGCACCGACAGGTCGTCGCCGGTGACGACGAGGTCGGCCGCGTTGCGCGCCGCGGCCGAGCCGCGGGCGCTGATGCCGACGCCGACGTCGGCGGCGCGGATGGCCGCGGCGTCGTTGGCGCCGTCGCCGACCATGCCGACCACCCGGCCGGCGTCCCTGAGGGACTCGACGACCTGGAGCTTCTGCTCGGGCGCGACCCGGGCCACGACGTCGGCGTCCCGCAGCATCCGGGCGCGGGCCGACCGGTCGGCGGCGGCGAGTTCGTCGCCGGTGACCACGCCGGCGTCCTCCGGCCAGCCCAGGTCGGCGGCGATGGCACGGGCGGTCTGCGGGTGGTCGCCGGTCAGCACGACCGGCCGTACGCCCGCCTCGCGCAGCCCGCGCACCAGTGCGGGGGACGTCTCGCGGGCCACGTCGGCCAGGGCCAGCAGTCCGGTGAACTCCAGCTCCCGCAAAGGCTCTTCGAGTACGTCCGTCGCCGCGTCGTCCTCCTTCAGCGGGCGCCTGGCCACGGCCAGGACACGGAGTCCGTCCCGGGCCAGCGACTGGGCGGCGTCGGAGATGTGGGGCGGGAGGTCGGCGCAGGTCGGCAGGACCGTCTCCGGGGCGCCCTTGACGACCAGGACCGGTGAGCCGTCCCCGGCCCGCCCGACGGCGGCGGCGTAGCCGCGGGCGGCCTCGAAGGGCAGACCCTCGGTCTGGATCCACTCCGGGTCGGGTCCGGCGGCGTCCAGGACGGCCTCGTCGGTGGCGTGGGCCGGGCGGCCGTCACCGTCGCCGTTCAGGCGGGGGCAGGCGCGGGCCGCGACCCGCAGCGGGCCGGCCGCGTCGGGCGTGTCGAGGGTGTGGACGGCGCCGTCGGCGTCGGCCACCCGCACCAGGCGCAGCCGGTTCTCGGTGAGGGTGCCGGTCTTGTCGAAGCAGATGGTGTCCATGCGGCCCAGCGCCTCCAGCGTGCGCGGGGTGCGCACGAGCAGGCCGCGGCTGCTGAGCCGGCGGGCAGCGGCCAGCTGCGCCACCGTGGCCACCAGCGGCAGCCCTTCGGGTACGGCGGCCACCGCGACCGCCACTCCGCCGCTCACCGCCTGCCGGATGGGCGTACCGCGCAGCAGCGACAGGCCGGTCACCGCGGCGCCGCCCGCCATGGTCAACGGCAGTGCTTCGCGGGTGAGTTCCTGGAGCCGGGCCTGCACTCCGGCGGCCGGCGGGACACGGGCGGCGAGGTGCACGGCCCGGGCGGCCTCGGTGCGGTCACCGGTGTCCACGACGACGGCCTGGGCTCGTCCGGCCACCACGGTCGTGCCCTCGAAGACCATGCAGTGCCGCTCGGCCACAGGGGCCCGCGGAGTCGAGTCCATGTCCTTGTCCACGGGCAGGGACTCGCCGGTCAGCGCCGACTCGTCCACCTCCAGGCCGTCCTCCCACAGCAGGCGGGCGTCCGCGGGTACGACGTCGTCGGCCTTGAGGTCGATGACGTCGCCGGGGCTGAGCTTGGCGGCGTCGACGACATGGGCTTCCTCGGGGGAGTCCGCGACCCTCGCCTTCTGCTTCTGCTGCGCGAACAGCCCGGACAGCGCGCGCTCGGCCCGCATCCGCTGAATGCCGCCGACCAGGGCGTTGAGGTCGAGGGCGCCGAGGACCAGCAGGGCGTCCACGACGGAGCCGAGGATCGCCGACGCGGCGGAACCGACCGCCAGGACCGGGGTGAGCGGATCGTGCAGCTCGCCCCGTACGGCCCGGCCGAGTTGCAGGGACGATCGCACCGGGGACAGCACGGGAAGCCGTACGACGGTGTGCGCGGCCTTGCGCACCCGGTCGGTCGCCTGCTCGAGGACGGTCGTCTCCGGGGGCGCCTGGTGCTCCAGCCGGTCGCGTACGTCCTCCGGGTCCAGCGCGTGCCAGGCCACCCGGGGCCGGGGGTGCGGGGCGCGGGCCGTCGCCACGCCGAGGGCGGCGCGCGTGCCGCTGATCAGGGCGACCGCCGCGCTCGCGTCGACGGGCGCGTGCCGCAGACCGGGCAGGGGCGTGGGGCGGCCCCGGCGGGACTCGCCGACGGCCACGAGCAGCCCGGACAGCGCGGCGCCGGACCGGGCCAGGGTCTGGGAGCGGTGGCCGACGGCACGGGCCGCCGGTACGGCGGTCAGCAGCCGCCATACGTCGGGCAGGCCGTGCTGCGCGAGGATGTCGGCGCCCCACACCACCTGGCCGTCTCCGTCGGTGAGGGCGACGGCCACGTCACCGCGCAGGAGCCCGGCGGTCACGTCCACGTCGTCGTTGGGGCGGGGTCGGGCGACGGTGACGACACCGCCGTCCTCCGCCCGCAGTTCGTCCACCACCTGACTCAGCGGCCGGTCGGCCCCGACGACTTGGTCGGCGAGTCCGGTGAAGTCGGCGAGTGCCGGGTCGTCCACGACCACGACCCGCAGTCCGGCGCGCCGGGCCGCGTCGAGGATGGCCTCGGCCCACGGGTCGGCGCCCGCGCCGGGTGTCCTGAGCGCACTGGGGTGAAGGACGACCGTGCCGGCCATCTCCAGCTGCCGCAGCCGGTCCGGGTCGCGCACCAGGACGCCCGTCCGGGACAGCGCGCCGCTCAGTACGGCGTGGAAGGCGGCGGGACCGTAGCGCGCGGCCTTGGGCGAGCCGGCGAGGACCGCCTCGGCCGCCTCGCGGACGTCGTGCTTGACGAGCAGGGTGGCGGCGGCGCCCAGCACGCTGCCGGCCGAGGCGTGGGCGGCGTACTCCTGGGCCGGGGAGGTCCTCAGCGGCGGGCGTACGGCGGGATCCGCGGGCACGCTGTCCCGGCCGGGCGCGCACAGCTGGTCGTGCACGGTCTCGAAGGTGGCCGTACGGACCATCGCCTCCGCGAGCTGGCAGGTGCGCAGGGCTCCGTCGAGGACGAGTGAGGTGGGGGTGTGGCCGGCGCCGTGGGCGGCGGCGTTGGCGATGGCGAGGGCCACGTCCATGCGGGAGTTGCCGAGCCGTCCGCGCAGCCAGGAGCGGAAGCGGGGGTTCTCGCGCAGCAGGGTCACGCCGGCGGTCACCAGGCGGGGCGAGGGCGGCAGCCGTAGCAAGGATCCGGTCAGCGCCGCGACGACCCCGACCGCGTCGGCGCCGAGCGTGGTGGCGGCGGCCCGCACGGAGGCCGGATCGCCGGGGTGGGCGAGCTCCTCCACGCTGTCCACGTCGGGCACGAGCCCATGCCGCTCGGCGAGCGCGGCGGCCCGCTCGACCACCCGATCGCTGACGGCTTCCTCGGTGGCCGCCACGACCAGCCGGGCCAGCCCCCGGTCCCAGTACGCGAACGCCACGTCGGGATGCTCTGCGAGGGCCTCGGCGACGCGCCGGGCGAGGTGTTCGGTACGACGGGCCGGGGGGACCGCTTGCTCAAGGGCGGTGGATTCGGCGGGCGGGGGTTCCGTGGCGGTCGGCTCGCGAGGTGGCCGCGGTTCCTCCGCTGTGGCCTCCCGCAGGGCAAGGTGGGCTCGGGTGCCGGAGCGCCAGTCGTGGGGGGCGCCCGGGAGGGCCGTGCGGGCCACTCGGGCCAGGCGCAGCGCGGAGTCCGCGGTCCGGACGCCGGCCCTGGCCGTGCCCGCCGCCGCTCCGGCCGCCGCGCCCACCGCGGGTGCCGCGCCGCGGGCGAGCAGTCGCGGGCCGGCCAGGACGACCCCGGCGGCCGCCGACCGAAGGGTGAGAAGTCCACCGCTCATCGTTCGCCCTCAGCCGTTCGTATGGGCGTGCGTGGGCAACTTGTCGGAGGGTGTGGCGGGTGGCGGCGCAGTACGCTCCGCCTCCTCCGCCCTCTCCGCGGACGACCTGCCGGAGGACGGGACGTGCGTCGGCATCACGCGCGGCGTGGGCAGCTCGCGGTCGGCGTCGCCCGATCCGCCGCTCCGTGCGGTACCCCCGATGGCCTTGACGTTCTGTTCCTCCGTCTTCTCCCCCCGCGGCTGCGTGAGCCACGCCACCGCCGCCCCCGTGATGGCGACCGGCCACTCCACGACGCCCGCGACGCCGAGCACCCCGGCGCCCGTGTACACCGCGAGCCGCCGCCCGCGCGGCGACACCGCTCCGATCCTGTCCAGCGTGCCCTCGGCCGCCCGGCCCACCAGCCCGGCGCCCGGCACGTTGCTCAGCACCGAGGTCGCCGCCCGCAGCGGCTGCGGAATCTTCTGTTCGGGCCTCTCCTCGACCTTCTGCTCAGCCATGGCCTTTCTCGACTCCCCTCGGACGGACCTCACCTTTCGGACCGCCCGAGTTCCCGCACTTCGGAGAGTCATCCCAGGTCCGGAGGAGTTCCCGGCGAGAAGTGGATCCTCAGCCCCGTTCCGCCCCCCAGGACGATCGGCTGAGAACCACCGAGAACCACCGAGAACCACCGAGAACCACCGAGAACTACTGAGAGCCACTGCGAGCTACTGAGAGATAGAGCACGGCTTGGCCAACTCGCTGTGAAGGATCCCCTGTTGATGTTGGTCTTGCTGCACACTCCGTGCTGCGTCGACCGACTCACAGGGCGCGGCCTCTGGAGGCAGCATGTTGGAGATCAACACGAGCAAGGTGAGCCGCTGGGACCAGCACGGGCGCGAACACGTCGTCCGTGTACAGCGCACGGGCGTCCAGCGCACGATCAGATGCGACACGTGCGGCTGGCAGAAGGGTGCGCAGTTCCTGCCCTGGCTGAAAGCTGAGGAGCACCTCGCCGAGGCGCACCAGGCGACGGTGGACCCGGCCGGGGCGTGAGCGGTCCGCCGGACCGATGACTTTCGGCCGCGGCAGGAGTCGTACCCCTACGACCGCTGGACCGCGACGCACCGGAAGGCCCACCGATGAGCGCACTGCACGACACCCTGCGACGGCATGTCGCCGACGGGACGGTTCCGGGAGCCGTCGGCCTCGTGGCCCGAGGCGACGACATCGAGGTGGTGACGGTCGGCTTCCAGGACGCCGACGGCACCGTGCCGATGGCCCGGGACTCGATCTTCCGTATCGCCTCGGTCACCAAGCCGATCACGGCGGCGGCGGTGCTGATGCTGGTGGAGGACGGGCGGATAGGGCTGGACGACCCGGTGGACGAGTGGCTGCCGGAGCTGTCGAAGCCGATGGTGGTGCGCACCCCGGTCGCCCCGGTCGACGACGTGGTCCCGGCGGACCGCCCGATCAGGGTCGAGGACCTGCTCAGCTCCCGGGCGGGCTGGGGCTTCCCGTCGGACTTCTCGCTGCCCGCGGTGCGGGCGCTGTTCGAGGTCCAGAAGGACGGCCGCGCCCCGCAGGCGTACCCGGACCCGGACACCTGGCTGGACGCCCTCGCCCGGGTCCCCCTCCTGAACCAGCCGGGCGAGGCCTGGCTGTACCAGACGTGCTCCGACCTGCAGGGCATCCTGGTCGCCCGGGCCTCGGGCCGGACGTTGCCGGAGTTCCTGGCGGAGCGGATCTTCGAGCCGCTGGGCATGACGGACACGGCGTTCGAGGTCCCGCCGGCCGCACACGACCGCTTCACGAGCCTCTACCGCCCGGCCGACCTGGGCGCCCTGGAACTGGCGGACCCCCCGCACGGCGCATGGGCCACTCTCCCGGCCTTCCCCTCGGGCGGCGGCGGCCTGGTCTCCACGGCCGACGACTGGCTGTCCTTCGCCCGCATGCTCCTGGCGGGCGGCACGGCCAACGGCCACCGTCTGCTCACCCCGACCTCGGTGAGCCGCATGACCAGCAACCACCTCACCGCCTGCCAGCGCGAGCTGGGCTTCCTCTTCCTGGAGGGCCAGGGCTGGGGCTACGGCGGCCAGGTCGACGTCACCCCGATCGATCCCTGGAACGTCCCCGGCCGCTACGGCTGGGTCGGCGGCACGGGCACGACGGCCCACATGGTCCCGGCCACGGACACGGTCACCATCCTCCTGACCCAGGTGGAGATGCAGAGCCCGACGCCGCCGAGCGTGATGCGGGACTTCTGGCGGTGTACGGCGGCGGGGGCTTAGGGCCCTAGGCCCGCAGCCCGCGCAGCACGAGGTCCACGACCGCCTCGAAGTCCTCCTCCACGCCCGGCTGTTCCCACTCCTGGGCGTAGCAAGGGTCGTGGAAGCGACCCGTGGCCTGGAAGAGGGCGCGGGCGGTGACGGCCGGATCGGGGGTGGTGAAGGCACCGGTGTCGACGCCCGCCCGGACGATCCGGGTCAGCTGCGTGGTCAGGTCGGTGAGGTGCTCGCCGACCGCCTCGCCGTTCTCGCCGGCCAGCACCGTGTACGTGGCGAACAGCTCGGGATCGTCACCCGCCTTGCGGCGCTTGGCCTCGAAGAGGGCCGCGAGCCAGTCGCGCAGGCGGGCCTCCGGGTCGCGGGCCTCGTCGGCGACGATCCCGGACAGCGCCTCGGAGGTGCGGTCCAGCCACCGCTTCGTCACCGCCTCGCGCAGCGCCGCCTTCGTCCGGAAGTGCCGGTAGACGCTGCCGTGGCTGACGCCGAGCGCGCGGGCCACGTCCACCACGGTGGCTTTGGCCGGACCGTGGCGGCGCAGCACCTCCTCGGTGGCTTCGAGGATGCGCTCGGCGGTCAGGGTCTCGCTGGTCGGTGGCATGAGGGAAAAGTACCTGGCGCCTGCATCAGCGCTCGACGTGCGCCATCTGCGCCGCGTCGTAGCGGTCGCCGGCGGCGGCACCGGGCGGTACGGCCTCCTCGATCGCGGCGAGGTCGGCCGCGTCCAGGGTGACGTCCAGCGCGCCCAGCGACTCCGCCAGCCGCTCCCGGGTCCGCGCGCCGACGAGGGGCACGATGTCCTCGCCCCGGGACAGCACCCAGGCGATGGCGATCTGCGCGACCGAGGCCCCCTTCTGCTCGGCGATCTTCCGGAGCGCCTCCACCAGGTTCAGGTTGTGCTGGAGGTTCTCGCCCTGGAAACGGGGCAGGTGGGCGCGGAAGTCGTTCGCGGCGAGCGGCCGGTCGGAGGTCACGTGGCCGGAGATCAGCCCGCGGGAGAGAACGCCGTACGCCGTGATGCCGATGCCCAGCTCACGGGTGGTCGGCAGGATCTCGGCCTCGATGCCGCGCGAGATGAGGGAGTACTCGATCTGGAGGTCCGCGATCGGCGCGGTGGCGGCGGCCCGGCGGATCGTCTCGGCGCCGACCTCACTCAGGCCGACGTGGCGGACGTACCCCTTCTCGACCAGTTCGGCGATCGCTCCGACCGTCTCCTCGATCGGTACGGCGGGGTCGAGCCGGGCGATCCGGTAGACGTCGATGTGGTCGACGCCGAGGCGCTGGAGCGAGTAGGCGGCGAAGTTCTTCACGGCGGCCGGGCGCCCGTCGTACCCGGACCAGCCACCGTCGGGGTCGCGCAGCGCCCCGAACTTGACGCTGACCAGGGCCTGTTCGCGCCGGGCGGCGGACGCGGAGCGCAGCGCCTGGCCGATCAGCAGTTCGTTGTGGCCCACGCCGTAGAAGTCGCCGGTGTCGAGCAGCGTCACGCCCGCCTCCAGGGCGGCGTGGATCGTGGCGATCGACTCGGCGCGGTCGGCGTCGCCGTACAGCGCGGACATGCCCATGCAGCCGAGGCCGAGGGCGGAGACCTGGGGGCCGGTGCTTCCGAGGGTGCGAGTTCGCGTCGTCATGACACTCACGATGACATGACAGCTGACAGATTTCAATATCTGTCAGCTGTCACTTGCCAGCCGCAGCCTGACCTCGGTACTCGGTCTCTATCGGGCCGTGAACGCCAGCTTCGCCCCCAGTACCACGAACGACCCCGCGAAACTCCGCCGCAGCCACGCCATCACCCCGGGCCGCGAGGTGACATGCCGGCGCACGGACGCCGCGAGGAGCCCGTACGCGAGGAAGACGACAAAGGTGACCAGCATGAACACGCCGCCGAGCGCCAGCATCCGTACGACGGAATGCGGCTCCCCGGGACTGACGAACTGCGGCAGAAAGGCCAGGAAGAAGATCGTCACCTTCGGATTGAGGACGTTGATCAGCACGGCCCGGACGATCACCTGCCCCGTGGAGACGGGCGCGGCACCCTGGCCGACGTCGAGCGCGCCCTTGTCCCGGACCATGGACCACGCCATGTAGAGCAGGTAGACGACACCGGCGTACTTGAGGACCTGGAAGGCCGTCGCGCTCGCGTGCAGCAGCGCGGCGAGGCCGGTGGCGGTGGCCAGCACGTGCGGGACGATCGCGAGCGTGCAGCCGACGGCCGCGACGACGCTCGCGCGGCGGCCCCGGGAGAGCCCGGTGGCGAGGGTGTAGACGACGCCGGTGCCGGGGGTGACGCAGACGACGAGCGTGGTCAGCAGGAACGGGATGCTCATGCGGGCCACTCTGGTAGCACATTGGCCCCCGACACAGGTCCAATACGGCACCTGTATCGGGGGCCAAACGCCACCCGTAGCGACCTGGCTCGTGATCAATACACCTAGCAGCCCAGCAGACGCCCGGCCAGGTATCCCTCGATCTGGTCCAGCGACACGCGCTCCTGCTTCATCGAGTCACGCTCGCGCACCGTCACCGCGTTGTCGTCCAGCGTGTCGAAGTCGACCGTCACGCAGTACGGCGTACCGATCTCGTCCTGGCGGCGGTAGCGGCGGCCGATGGCGCCGGCGTCGTCGAACTCGATGTTCCAGTTCTGCCGCAGCGCCTGGGCGAGACCCTTGGCCTTCGGAGACAGCTCAGGGTTCCTCGACAGGGGAAGCACCGCGACCTTCACCGGGGCGAGACGGTGGTCGAGGCGCAGCACCGTGCGCTTCTCCATCTTGCCCTTGGCGTTCGGGGCCTCGTCCTCGATGTAGGCGTCGAGCAGGAAGGCGAGCATCGCCCGGCCGACACCGGCCGCCGGCTCGATGACGAACGGCGTCCAGCGCTCGCCGGCCTCCTGGTCGAAGTAGGAGAGGTCCTGGCCCGAGGCCTTCGAGTGCGCACCCAGGTCGTAGTCCGTGCGGTTGGCGACACCCTCCAGCTCGCCCCACTCGCTGCCGCCGAAGTTGAAGCGGTACTCGATGTCGGCGGTGCGCTTGGAGTAGTGGGAGAGCTTCTCCTTCGGGTGCTCGAACCAGCGCATGTTCTCCTCACGGAGACCCAGGCCGGTGTACCAGCTCCAGCGCTGCTCCATCCAGTACTCCTGCCACTTCTCGTCCTCGCCCGGCTTGACGAAGAATTCCATCTCCATCTGCTCGAACTCACGGGTGCGGAAGATGAAGTTGCCCGGCGTGATCTCGTTGCGGAACGACTTGCCCATCTGGGCGATGCCGAACGGCGGCTTGCGGCGCGAAGTGGTCTGCACCTGGCCGAAGTTGGTGAAGATGCCCTGCGCGGTCTCGGGACGCAGGTAGGCGATGGAGCCGCTGTCCTGGGTCGGGCCGAGATGAGTGGAGAGCAGACCCGAGAACTGCTTGGGCTCGGTGAACTGGCCCTTGTTGCCGCAGTGCGGGCAGTTGACGTCCGCGAGGCCGTTCTCCGGGGGGCGGCCGTGCTTGGCCTCGTAGGCCTCCTCCAGGTGGTCCGCGCGGAACCTCTTGTGACAGGAGGTGCACTCGGTGAGCGGGTCCGTGAAGGTGGCGACGTGGCCGGAGGCGACCCAGACCTCGGGGGCCAGGATCACGGACGAGTCGATACCGACGACGTCCTCGCGCGACGTCACCATGTAGCGCCACCATTGGCGCTTGAGGTTCTCCTTGAGCTCGACACCCAGCGGCCCGTAGTCCCAGGCGGCGCGCTGTCCGCCGTAGATCTCACTGCAGGGGAATACGAAGCCACGGCGCTTGCTCAGGCTGACGATGGTGTCGATCTTGTCGGCGGCCACGGTGCTCTCTTCATTACGACGACGGGCGACGAAGCGAGGTGCTTCCAGCGAATGCTTCAGGTTACCGGCGCAGGCTCCCCCTCAACCAAATCGGGCCGCCCTTCGGCTCACTCCGGACCTTTGTTGACAATCGTTTCCAGATTCATTGAAAATGACTGTCATGAACGTACGACGTCGCCTGATACCCACCGCAGCGGTGACCGCCCTCGGTCTCGCTGCCCTCTCCGCCTGCGGCAGCGACAACGAGGCTGCGGGCAACACGGACAAGTTCGACGTCGTCGCGTCGTTCTACCCGATGCAGTTCCTCGCCGAACAGATCGGTGGGGACCACGTGAACGTCACCACCCTCACCGAGCCCGGTCAGGAGCCGCACGACCTGGAGCTCAGCACCAAGCAGACCGCCGACCTCGGTGAGGCGGACGCGGTGCTCTACCTCAAGACCCTCCAGCCGGCCGTCGACGAGGCCGTCTCCCAGTCCGAGGTCAAGAACAAGGTCGACGCGGCCACGCTGACGAAACTCGAGGACCACGGCAGCACCGAGCACGAACACGAGGGCGAGGAGGCACCCGCCGAGGAGGAGCACTCCGAGGAGGAGGAGCACGCCCTCGACCCGCACATCTGGCTCGACCCGGTGAAGTACGCCGAGGTCGCCAAGGGCGTCGGGGCGGCCTTCGAGAAGGCGGACCCGGACCACGCGGACGACTACAAGAAGAACACCGACGCGCTGGTCAAGAAGCTCGACGACCTCAACACCCGGTTCACGGACGGCCTGAAGACCACCGACACCAAGGTCTTCTTCACCAACCACGCCGCCTTCGGCTACCTCGCCGAGCGCTACGGCCTGACCCAGGAGGCCATCTCCGGACTCGACCCGGAGAGCGAGCCCAGCCCGGCCCGGATCAAGGAACTCCAGACCGAGGCCAAGGCCGACGGCGTGACCACCGTCTTCTACGAGACACTGGTGTCCGACAAGACCGCGAAGACCCTCGCCAAGGACGCCGGACTGAAGACGGACGTCCTCGACCCGCTCGAGGGCATCACCGACAAGTCCAAGGGCGACGACTACTTCCAGGTCATGGAGTCCAATCTCAAGTCGCTGGAGACCGCCTTGGGAGCCAAGTGACCATCGGTAGTTCGGAGGACGACCCATGGGTGAGCCCGTCATATCGATGCGCGGTGTCCGCGCCGAGCTGGGCTCACGCCCCGTCCTGCGCGGCATCGACCTCACCGCCCACCGCGGTGAGGTCGTCGCGCTGCTCGGGGCGAACGGCTCGGGCAAGTCGACGGCCGTGCGCAGCCTCATCGGCCAGGTGCCGGTCAGCGCCGGCGAGATAGAGCTGTTCGGCACCCCGCGGCGCCGGTTCCGCGACTGGGCGCGCGTGGGCTACGTCCCGCAGCGCACCACCGCCGCGGGCGGCGTGCCCGCCACGGTGACGGAGGTCGTCTCCTCCGGCCGCCTGTCCCGGGCCCGCTTCGGCATGCTCCGCAAGGCGGACCACCAGGCCGTACGGCGCACCCTGGAGCTGGTGGGAATGGCCGACCGTGCCAAGGACTCCGTCAACGCGCTCTCCGGCGGCCAGCACCAGCGCGTCCTGATAGCCCGCGCCCTGGCCTCCGAACCCGAACTGCTGATCATGGACGAGCCGATGGCGGGCGTGGACCTGGCGAGCCAGGAGGTCCTGGCGCGCACGCTCCGGGACCAGGCGGCCTCCGGTACGACCGTCCTGCTCGTCCTGCACGAACTGGGCCCCCTGGAGCCCCTGATCAACCGGGCGATCGTGCTCCGCGACGGCTGCGTCACGCACGACGGCCCGCCCCCGGAGGCGGTCGGCCAGCACGCGCTGCCCGGCCACGACCACGTACACCCGCACGCGGCTCACGACGCCGAACCGATCCGGACGGGACTGCTGAGCTGATGGAGATCCTCGACTACGCCTTCATGCAGCGGGCCCTGCTCGCCGCCGTCCTGGTCGGCATCACGGCCCCCGCGATCGGCATCTACCTCGTCCAGCGCCGCCAGGCCCTCATGGGCGACGGCATCGGCCACGTCGCGATGACCGGCGTCGGCCTCGGCTTCCTGCTCGCCTGGTCACCGGTGTGGATGGCCACGCTCGTCGCGGTCGTCGGCGCGGTCCTCATGGAGCTGATCCGCTGGTACGGCAGGACGCGCGGCGACATCGCCCTCGCGATGCTCTTCTACGGCGGTATGGCCGGCGGCGTGATGTTCATCAACCTGGCGCCGACGGGCTCGAACGCGAATCTGACGTCGTACCTGTTCGGCTCGTTGTCGACGGTGTCGGAGTCGGACGTCACGGCGATCTGCCTGTTGGCCGCCTTCGTGGTCCTGGTCACCCTCGGCCTGCGCCGCCAGCTCTTCGCGGTGAGCCAGGACGAGGAGTTCGCGCGGGTGACGGGCCTGCCGGTGCGCGTGCTCAACCTGCTGACGGCGATCACGGCGGCGGTGACGGTGACGGTCGCGATGCGAGTGGTCGGGCTGCTGCTGGTGTCGGCACTGATGGTGGTGCCGGTGGCGGCGGCCCAGCAGCTGAGCCGCAGCTTTGCGGCCACTTTCGCGATCGCGGTGGCGATCGGCGTGAGCGTGACGATCGGCGGGACCGTCACCTCGTACTACCAGGACGTGCCGCCCGGCGCGACGATCGTGCTCCTGACCATCGGGGCGTTCATCGTCCTGACCGCGCTGGCGACCCCGCTGGCCCGTCGCCGCGCGCGGGCGATGACCGGCGAACAGCCGGCCGGGGACCCGACGGAGTGTGCGATTCCGGCCACCCGGGAGGCCGACGGGAAGGTCGGCGTCTGACCGTGCACAGGCCGGGCTGGCACAATGGCCCGGCAAGTGCAGACGTGAGGAGGCAACCGGTGACGACCGCTGGACCGCCAGTGAAGGGCCGCGCGACCCGGCAGCGGGCCGCCGTGGCGGCGGCGCTGGACGAGGTCGACGAGTTCCGCAGTGCGCAGGAACTGCACGACATGCTCAAGCACAAGGGCGATTCCGTCGGCCTGACCACGGTCTACCGCACGCTCCAGTCCCTCGCCGACGCCGGCGAGGTCGACGTCCTGCGCACGTCCGACGGCGAGTCCGTCTACCGGCGCTGCTCCACCGGCGAACACCACCACCACCTCGTCTGCCGTGTCTGCGGCAAGGCCGTCGAGGTCGAGGGCCCGGCGGTGGAGAAGTGGGCGGACGCGATCGCGGCGGAACACGGGTTCGTGAACGTGGCGCACACGGTGGAGATCTTCGGCACGTGCGAGGACTGCGCGGCGGCCTCCGGCGGTTGAGCCGGGTTGCGTGCGGGTGGTCCGGGGAGACCGTCCCCGGGGCTCGGCCACATCCAGCCCGTCCGGCGTTTGAGGAGGAGGCCCTTCGGGCCGATGGGGGTCCAGGGGGCGGAGCCCCCTGGCGGGGCCGAAGGGGCGGAGCCCCTGGAGGACGGGACGGGTAGGGGCGGCGGGGGCGAGAAACCCTTGGCACGGCGACCGCCTCCGCACACCCGGCATCAGCCCTGGCCGGAGTCCGTCCGCCCCTCCATGGCCAGCAGCTCCTCGTTCGGGATCGCTCCCCCGAACCGCCGGTCCCGCGAAGCGAACTCCACGCACGCCCGCCACAGATCACGCCGGTCGAAGTCCGGCCAGAGCACGTTCTGGAACACCATCTCGGCGTAAGCGCTCTGCCACAGCAGATAGTTGGACGTACGCTGCTCGCCGCTCGGCCGCAGGAACAGGTCGACGTCCGGCATGTCCGGGTAGTACAGGTACTTCGCGAAGGTCTTCTCCGTGACCTTCGACGGGTCGAGCCGCCCGGCCCGTACGTCCTCCGCCAACGCCTGCGCCGCATCGGCGATCTCGGCCCGGCCGCCGTAGTTCATGCAGAAGTACAGGGTCAGCTTGTCGTTGCCCTTGGTCTGCTCCTGCGCGACCTGAAGCTCCTTGGCCACCGACTTCCACAGCTTGGGCATCCGCCCCACCCACCGCACTCGAACCCCCAGCTCATCGAGCTGATCCCGGGTCTTGCGGATGAAGTCACGGTTGAAGTTCATCAGGAAGCGCACCTCGTCCGGAGACCGCTTCCAGTTCTCGGTCGAGAAGGCGTACAGCGAGATCGCCCCCACACCCATCTCGATCGCGCCCTGCAACACGTCCAGCACCCGCTCGGCACCGACCTTGTGCCCCTCGGTACGCGGCAGCCCCCGCTCCTTCGCCCACCGCCCGTTCCCGTCCATGACGATCGCCACATGGTTCGGTACCAGCTCGCCGGGAAGCTTCGGCGGGCGGGCGCCGGACGGGTGCGGCTCCGGCGTCTTGTACTCGCGGCGCTGGCGCCCCAGGAACCCGCGTGTGGCCATGTGCTTCTCGTCTCCCTAAGCCGGTGCTTATTTCTCTACGTACCGAAGTGAGCGCAGCCCGCGCTCCAGATGCCAGTGCAGGTACGCGGACACCAGCCCGCTCCCCTCCCGGACGTACCGCGGCTCGCACGCGTCCGCGGTCTCCCAGTCTCCCGTAAGCAGCGCGCCGAGGAGTTCCAGGGTCTGCGGCGACGGTACGACACTCCCCGGCACCCGGCAGTCCACACAGACGGACCCCCCGGACGCCACCGAGAAGAACCGGTTCGGCCCGGCCATACCGCACTTCGCACAGTCGCTGAAGCTGGGGGCATACCCATTGACGGCGAGGGAGCGCAGCAAAAACGCGTCCAGAACAAGATGCGGCGCGTGCTCACCTCGGGCGAGCGTCCGCAGGGCGCCGACGAGCAGCAGATACTGCTGCACCGCCGGCTCGCCCTCGTGGTCGGTGAACCGCTCGGCGGTCTCCAGCATGGCCGTCCCGGCGGTGTACCGCGCGTAGTCGGCGACGATCCCGCCCCCGTACGGCGCGATGGTCTCGCTCTGCGTACACAGCGGCAGCCCGCGCCCGACCAGATCACTCCCCCGCGCGAAGAACTGCACGTCCACGTGCGAGAAGGGTTCGAGCCGCGCCCCGAACTTCGACTTGGTCCGCCGCACGCCCCTGGCCACGGCCCGTACCCGCCCGTGACCGCGCGTGAGCAGCGTGATGATCCGGTCCGCCTCACCCAGCTTCTGGGTGCGCAGCACGATGCCGTCGTCGCGGAACAGACTCATGGAGCCATTCTCGCCTACGGCCGGTGGGCTCTGTGCTTGAAGGGCTTGAAGGGCTTGAAGGGCTCTTGGCGACGCTTCAAGGGACCTCACCGCGGCTGCGGGCATTGGCGTACGCCGTCGCCGCGCTGAGCCGTTCGGCCGGGGTGGCCTGGCGCACGGCTCCGGGGTCGGCGTCCCACTCCCGCCCTCCGCCGTACGGTCTCAGCTGCACGTAAGGCCCCACGTGTCCCATGACGATCCCGACCCTCCCGGTACGGGTGTCCACGACGTACGAACCGACCGGCGGTTTCATCGCAGCACCGCCGCCAGTCGCTGCGCGGTCTCGACGGAACACCGCCCCAATTCCACGAGCGGACAGGGCGCCTCCCGCGCAAGACTCACCGGGTCCAGACCGAGTGACGGCAGAGTAATTCCGGTCTTCGCGAGTGCCGCACGCAATTCTTTCACCGTGTCCTCCGCTTCTTCGACGCAGAGCGCCGAGTGCTGTGCCTCCACCGTGCTCCCCTTCTTTCCGGGTTTCACTCTTCGTGTCCCCACAGTGCCCCTCCGCAACTACACTCGGCAGGAGTCTGTGCACTACAAGTGCGGGTCAGCGCAAGGGGGTTGGCCGTGGCCAACGGTTCACGACAAGCGGCTTGGGAGTTCTTCGGGACGGAGTTGAAGCGGAGACGGGAAGATGCCGGTATCACTCAAGTGGAGCCGGGGGGACGGGTCTTCGTTTCCGGCGGGTATATCGGTCAGTTCGAACAGGCCATTCGGAAACCGCAGTTGGATGTGGCGCAGTGGATTGACGAGGTGCTACAAACCGACGGTATTTCGAGCGGATATGGCGGAAGCTCATCAAGGAACAGCGGTATGCGGATTACTTCGCGCATGCAGCGGAGCTGGAGCGGCTGGCGACGAGTATCTGCGAGTGGGCACCCGCCGTGGTCCCAGGCCTCCTGCAGACACCCGAGTACGCCCGTGCGATCTACCTGGCGAGCAACCCCCTTGCCACGGACGCACTGCACATCCGCAGAACCCGGCGGTCCTGCCCGCCTTATCGGTTTGCCGCCGGCCAGCCCGGTCGGATAGGAAGCTTGCATGCTTAGGGGCAGCAAGGTCGGGCTCAGGGCCCGGCATGAGGACGACATCCCGATCCTGCGGGCTGAGCTCTACGACGACGTGGTCAACTCCTCGCGGTCCGAAGGCCGGCCGTGGCGGCCGATCACGCCCGGCTCGAAGGACTCGCGGCTCGTGGTGGACGACAAGGAGCAGGGGCACGTCCCGTTCTCTGTAGTGGAGCTGCACGGCGGCACGCTGGTCGGTACCGCGACGCTGTGGGGCATCGACAACCACAACCGGTCCGCGCACATCGGGCTGGGGCTGCTGCCGTCCTCTCGCGGCAAGGGCTACGGCACCGACGTGGTCGCGGTGCTGTGCCACTACGGTTTCGTCGTGCGCGGCCTGCAGCGGCTGCAGATCGAGACGCTGTCGGACAACGCCGCGATGCTGCGCTCCGCCGAGCGCAACGGCTTCGTCCGCGAGGGCGTGCTGCGCTCCTCGGCCTGGGTGATGGGCGAGTTCCTGGACGAGGTGCTGCTCGGGCTCCTCGTCCAGGACTGGAAGCCGGGCTCGAAGGCCTAGGCTGCCGCCGCCTGCGCAGGCGCTACGAGCGCAAAGCCGAGCACTTCCTGGCCTTCGTCGGCGTCGCCGGCACCCTCATCTGCTACCGCCGCTACACCAACTGAGACGACGTCTAAGGGTGGTACTGGGGTAAACCCCCGGGAAAACAGGGCTGTTTCCCGGATGTGGCGGGTGCCGGGGTTCCGCGAGGCTCGTTCGCATGAACCGTATGAAGCAGATCAAGCGCCACGCCCCCGTCGTCGCCGCCTCCGCCCTCCTCCTCGGCCTCACCGGCCCGCTGACCGCCTCCTCCTCCGCCGCCACCCCCTCTCTCAAGTGGACCAAGTGCGAGGGCAGCGGGCTCGACCCGCGTCAGCAGTGCGCGACCCTCGAAGTGCCCATGGACTACGCCGACCCGGACGGCAAGACGATCGACCTCGCCATCTCCCGCCTCCCCAGCGAGAAGCCGGGCGCCCGCCGGGGGGCGTTGCTCATGATTCCGGGCGGGCCGGGCGGCTCCAGTCTCAAGGCCCCCTCCGCAAAGGGGCAGAAGTTACCCCAGAGCGTGCGGGACGCCTACGACCTGATCGGGTTCGCGCCGCGCGGGAACGCCCCTTCCACCTCCGTCAGCTGCGGCCTCGCCACCGGTGACCTCGCCACGACCGCACTGCGCCCCTGGCCCGCTCCGGACGGCTCGGTCAGCGGGAACATGACCGCCGCGCGTCGGATGGCGAAGGCCTGCGCGCGGAACGGCGACGAACTGCTCCGGCACATCAGCACGGTCGACAACGCCCGCGACGTCGACAGCATCCGGGCCGCCCTCGGTGAGCGGAAGCTCTCCGTGTGGGGCGTCTCGTACGGCACGTACATCGGCGCGGTCCACAGCCAGCTGTTCCCGTTCCGCACCGACCGCGTCGTGCTGGACAGCAACGACAACCCCGACCCCACCCGGGTCAACCGCGCCTGGCTCGCCGCGCACGAGCAGGGCGTCGAGGACACCTTCCCCGACTTCGCGGCCTGGGCAGCGGCGCCCGGCAACCCGCACCGGCTGGCCCAGTCGGCAGCGGACGTACGGCCGCTGTTCCTGCGTCTGGCCGCGCGGCTCGACCGCGAACCCATTCCGTGGCCCGGCGCCAATCCCGAGGAGCTGAACGGCAATGTGCTGCGCCAGACCCTGCTGAACACCCTCTACGAACCCGACAGCTACTCCGACCTGGCGAAGCTCATCCTCGCCGCACAGGACGGCACCGTGCCGCCCGCGCCGGCCGCCCCGCCGGAGGCCGTGCTGCAGAACGGCGCCGCGGTCGGCGCCGCCACGCTGTGCAACGACGTGGCCTGGCCCAGGTCGGCCGCCGTCTACCGGAAGGGGGTCGCCGAGAGCCGCGCCACGTACCCGCTGACCGCCGGTATGCCGCGCAACGCGATGATCTGCGCCGCCTGGCCGTATCAGCCGAAGGCACCGACGCACATCACCGACAGCGGGGCGTCCAACATCCTGATGGTGCAGAACGAACGTGACCCTGCCACCCCGCTCAGCGGCGCCCTGAAGCTCCGGGAGGCGCTCGGCGACCGTGCCGTCATGGTCACCGTGAACTCCACCGGCCATGGCGCCTACCTCGCCAACGGCAACGCCTGCGGCGACCGGACCGTCTCCCGCTTCCTGGCCACGGGAGAGCGGCCGGCCGAGGACGTCTACTGCGAGTGACGCGAGTGACGTGACCGGCACGCCCTGGCGTAGCGCTGCGCCAGGGCGTGGAACGCCTCCTTCGGCTCCCAGTGCCAGTCGGAGTTCGGGTCGTCGGGGCGGTCCTTGAGGGGCTTGGTGATGGCGTAGCTCGCCAGGTCGAGGTCGTAGCGCGGGTTGTCGGGGCGGTGCGGGGCGTCCGCGGTGATGAACTCGAAGGCCATCGCGGCGTACAGGCCCATCGACTCGAAGACGTCCAGCAGATCGACCAGGTAGGCGGCCTGGGTGCGTTCGCTGCGCACCGGGTCGCCCTTGATCTCCGGCGGGTTCTTGCCGTAGTCGACGATGCTCCAGCCCATGCCGCCCGCCTCCGGGGCGCCGGCATACGTGCAGGTGCCGAACTCGGTGATCGCCAGCGGCTTGCCCCAGCGCAGGTACTGCCTCAACTCCCGTACGTAGTCGGCCCGGCGCGGGAAGTACGAGTAGTAGTCGATGCCGACGACGTCGAAGAGGTTCCAGTCGACGTTGTCGATGTCCGGGGCGGCGGCGTAGCTGAGCCTGCCCCGGAAGACGGAGCGGCCGACCTTCGCCGCCTTCGCCGTGAAGGCGGCGAGGCGGCGCTGCATCCGTTCCCAGTCCACCGTGCCCTTCTGGAGGTTCTCGATGCGATCCAGGACCGTCTCGCCCGGCACGATCCCCGGCACGAACAGCCAGAACTCGCACCCCACGCTGAACTCGACGCTCGCGCCCTGCCGTCGCAGCCGCTCCGCGTGCCTGCCCGTCTCCGCGAGGTGGTCCAGGATGTCCCGCTCGGGGGCGTCCCCGAGGGTCGGCTGCACCCAGGCGTGCAGTCCGCGCTCGACCACCTCCGAGGCGGTGGCGTTGAGGCGTTCGACGCCGTCTCCGGTGACGTCGACGGTGTCGGCGTGCAGGTCGTCGCGGATGGCCCGGATGTCCTGGCGCATGCGCGTGAGACTGAAGGCCGTGGCGGGAGTCTCGCCCGCTCCTACGGTGTAGACGACGCCGCGGCGCTTCAGTCCGGGTCCGTTCCCGCCATGTCCGGCGGTCGCCGCGGCGCGGCCCGCGGGCAACACCGCCGCTGCCGCTCCGAGAGCCGCGGCACCGCCCAGGAACTGCGCCCGGCTGATCCCCTTGGTCCCCTTGATCCCCTTGGTCTTCTCCATGCCGTCACTGTGCCGGGCACGGGCGCAGGGTCGCTGTCGTCCGATGGTCTACGGCACCGCGACCAAGGAATGCCCTCTTGGCATCCATCGGCTCAGTCACGCACCGGGAGTCAGTCCCCGAACCGCCGCACATACCTCCGCTGCCACGGCGTCTCCACCGCATGCCGGTCATAGGCACGGCGGACGTACGCGACGGCCTCCTCGGGCGGTACGCCGTCCAGTACCGCCAGACAGGCCAGCGCCGTCCCCGTACGTCCCCGCCCGCCGCCGCACGCGACCTCCACGCGCTCACCTGCGGCCCGCTCCCAGACCTCGGTGAGCACCGCGCGGGCGGCTGTGCGGTCCGTGGGCAGCCGGAAGTCGGGCCAGCGGAGCCAGCGGGACTCCCAGGAGAGGTCCGGGGGCGGCTTTCCGAGGAGGTAGACGCCGTACGACGGAGTCGGTGCCCCCGGTTCCAGGGGGCGCCGCAGGCCCCGGCCCCTCACCAGCCGCCCGGAGGGCAGCCGCAGCACACCGACGCCCCGCTCCTCCCACAACTCCGCGCTCCCCACGACACTCTCCATGAGTCCATTCGATCCCGGTGCCGGATCCCGGGCAACCAAAATCGCGCGGACGGTGGTCTGGAGGGCGAGGGAGGGTGCTTGATGCAGGGCGAACAAGAGGCCCAGTTCCAGGAATTCGTCAGAGCGCGGTGGTCCCGTCTCGTACGGACCGCCTATCTGCTCACGGGCGACGCGCACCACGCCGAGGACCTGACGCAGACCGCGCTGGCGAAGGCGTACCGCTCCTGGCGGCGCGTGGCACGCAGCGACAACCCGGAGGCGTACGTCCGGAAGATACTCGTCAGCTGCAACAGCGACCGTTTCCGCAAGCGGCGCGTGACGGAGGCGCTGACCGCGGCGCCGCCGGAGGTGGCGGGGCGGGACGAGGCCGTGGCGCGGGCCGACGAGCGCAGCGCGCTGCTCGGCGCGCTGGCCGGGCTGCCGCCCAAGCAGCGGGCGGTGATCGTCCTGCGGTACTGGGAGGACCTGGCCGAGGCGGAGGTCGCCGAGATCCTCGGCTGCTCCCCCGGCACGGTCAAGAGCCAGGCCTCCAAGGGGCTGGCGAAGTTGCGTACGTATCCGGGGCTCGCGCAGGCCATGGACGGGCCTGATCGCAGCCGTACATCGACGGGGCAGGGAGGCAGCAGGTGAGCGGGGAGCGGCAGGAGACGGAAGGAGAGCGCGACTTCGAGGAGCAGCTGCGTGAGTTGCTCGCCGAGGACGCGTACACGATCCGGCCGTCGCCGGCGCCGTATCCCGCGATCCGCCGCCGGGGCCTGGTCGAGCGGCGGCGCCGGGTGGCGGCGGCCGGGGCGGCCCTGGTGACGCTGGCGGCGGTGCCGGTGGGGGCGTACGCGCTGGCCGGGCCGGACGGGAGCGGGGGCACGACGACGCCGCAGACCTCGGCCAGTGCCACGTCGTCCGCGAAGCCGACCCCCAGCCCGAGCCCGACGCCGACCGGACCCGAGGGACCCGCCACGCCGGGGCAGCTGCTCGACGGGATCACGCTCGCGCAGGCCGCGGACGGACTGGAGACCTGCCTCGGCGACAACCGGCTGAACGGCTCCACGAGCAGGATCGGCGCCGCGGCGGACCTCGGCAAGGCCGACGGCTACCGGATCATCCTGGCGATGAACAGCACCGGCGACTCCAACGCGCCCGGCGACGGCATGTTCGTCGTCGCCGTGAAGGAGAAGCCGCACCAGACCCGGCTGATCTGCAACATCAAGAACCGCGAGGCCTCGGGGCTCAACACCAGCGTCGGTGACGACCTGGAGAACGTGCCGGACGCCGGACCCGTGATGGCCGACCCCAACGGCGGCAAGCTGCACCGGCAGTCGATGCTCGACGGCGGCAACTGGAAGCTCCCGTTCCGCTGGGGCGTCATCGGCAGGGTCGAGCCGTCGGTGGCCAAGGTGACCGTCTCCTACGGCGACGCCACCCTGTCGGCCGCCTTGGACCACGGCTGGTTCGTCGCCGCCGGCATCCTGAACCAGCAGGTCACCATGGCTCCCCACATCAAGGGCTACGACGCCGCGGGCAAGCTGGTCTACGACTCCGCCCAGGACAAGAGTTACGAGAAGACCCTCCTGTAGCGGGGCGGGTTCGGCGCCTGGAGGAGGGTGGGGCCCGCGCCGCCCGGGAAGGGGCGCAGCAGGTACTCCAGCCAGGCGTTGACGTCGAGCATCCTGATCTCGACCTTC